>JAFPVN010000165.1 GCA_017395275.1 Candidatus Methanomethylophilaceae archaeon
CTGTGCATCCCCACCGTCTTCATATCGTACACCGGGGAGGCACTGGACTACAAGACGCCCCTACTGAAATCGTCCGCTGCGGTATCCGCGGCGGCGAAGGGACTCCTCTCCTATTTCGGACTGGGTGACGAGTTCGTACAGTCCTATCTCGGATGGGAGCAGGAGTACTTCCTGGTGGACAGGGAGCTGTACGTGCAGCGTCCCGATCTGGTCATGACCGGGAGGACGCTTCAGGGCCACAACAGCTCGAAGCATCAGCAGCTGGACGACCACTACTTCGGTTCCATACCCTCCAGGGTCCTGCAGTTCATGAAGGACCTGGAGTACGAGGCGTTCAAGCTCGGGATCCCGGTCAAGACCAGGCACAACGAGGTCGCTCCGAACCAGTTCGAGATCGCGCCCGTGTACGAGGAGGTAAACCTCGCAGTGGACCACAACCTCCTGCTGATGTCCCTGATGAAGCAGGTGGCCGAGAGGCACGGTTTCGAGGTGCTGCTCCACGAGAAGCCCTACAAGGGGGTCAACGGATCGGGCAAGCACTGCAACTGGTCCCTGGGGACCGTCTCGGGGATCGGGCTGTTCTCGCCCGGAAAGACCTCCCAGGAGAACCTCAGGTTCCTGTCCTTCATGGCCAACGTGCTGAAGGCGGTCTACGACCACAACGCCCTGCTGAAGGCATCCATCATGACGGCGACCAACGCCCACAGGCTGGGTGCCAACGAGGCGCCGCCGGCGATCATCTCCGTGTTCCTTGGAAAGACGGTCAGCGACGCCTTCGAGGAGCTTCTCCAGTCGAAGGAGATGGTCAACATCAAAGGGAAGAAGGTCTACAGCCTCGGCATCCCCCAGATCCCCGAGCTCCTGGTGGACAACACCGACAGGAACAGGACATCCCCGTTCGCATTCACCGGTAACAGGTTCGAGTTTAGGGCGGTGGGATCCACGGCCAACTGCGCCGAGCCCATGGCCACGCTGAACACCATAGTCGCGCATCAGCTCAACGAGTTCAAGAGGAAGGTGGACGAGAGGATCGGGAAGGGCGTCACCGCGATGCAGGCGATCCTCGACGAGACCAAGGAGACCTTCAAAGCCTGCCGCAAGGTGTGCTTCGACGGCAACGGGTACTCCGACGAGTGGAAGAAGGAGGCGGCGAAACGCGGTCTCGACTGCGAGTCTTCGGCACCGAAGACCTTCGACGTGATCACGTCCAAGAAATCGGTGGAGGTGTTCGCCGAGGCAAACGTGTTCAGCAAGGTCGAGCTGGAGGCCAGGAACGACGTCCGCTGGGAGATGTACTGCAAGAAGGTGGAGATCGAGGCCCGCACCCTGTGCGACATGGCCATCAACCACCTGCTGCCCGTCGCCTCGGAATACAAATCCCGCCTGCTCAGCAACGTCTGCAAGGCGAAGGACATCTACGGCTCCGACTACAAGAAGATGGTCGGATACGAACTGTGCCAGATAGAGGAGATCAGCGGTCACGAGGACAAGGTGCTGGAGATCTGCAGGGCCGTGGAGGCATCCTGCGACAGGCTGCTTGCGACAGAGGACATGAGGACGCAGGCCATCGGATACCACGACGAGGTCGTGCCGAAGATGGAGGAGGTCAGGGAGCACCTCGACGCCCTCGAGATGATCGTGGACGACAAGATCTGGCCGATGCCCAAGTACAGGGAACTGCTGTTCATCAGCTGAGTGGTAATGTGATCGGTCCGATCGGTCTGTACGACCCCGAATACGAGAAGGACTCCTGCGGCGTGGGACTCGCCGTCAACATCGACGGCAGGAAGGAGCACAGGATAGTCGACTACGGTCTCCGCATCCTCGACAACATGGAGCACCGCGGCGCCGAGAACGCCGACGGCAAGACGGGGGACGGTACCGGGATTACCGTCCAGATACCGCATGCCTTCTTCGTCTCCCTGGGCATACGCGTGCCCGAGGCAGGGAAGTACGGTGCCGGTCTGGTGTTCCTTCCCAGGGACGAGGGATCGGCGGAGAGGTGCCTCTCCGCGATAAGGGCCGAATGCGACCGCTACGGCATATACGAGATCGCCTGCAGGGAGGTGCCGGTGGACCATTCGGTCCCCGGTCCGCAGGCCAAGGCCAGCGAGCCCCGCATAGTGCAGCTGTTCCTGACGAGCTACGACAGCCAGGCCACGCTGGACAGGAAGCTCTATTCCCTCAGGCTGAGGGCCGCCAACGCCGTCGCGTCATCGGACATAGCGGGGAAGGAGGACTTCTACATATGCAGCATGTCCACCAGGACGATCACTTACAAGGGGATGCTCACCCCCGCACAGCTGAGGGACTACTATCCCGACATCTCCGATCCGAAGTTCGAATCCGCCATCGCGATGGTGCATTCGAGGTTCAGCACGAACACCTTCCCGATGTGGAAGCTGGCACAACCGTTCAGGATGCTCTGCCACAACGGTGAGATCAATACCATAAGGGCCAACAGACAGTGGATGTCCGCCAGGGAGAGCGTGCTCGGGACCGAGCTACTCCCCGACCTGAAGGAGCTCTTCCCGCTCATAGAGCCGGGGATGAGCGACTCCGCGTCCCTGGACAACGTCTTCGAGTTCCTGACGATGTCGGGGAAATCGGTTCCCAACGCGCTGTCGGTGCTGATCCCGGAGTCGTGGAACAACAAGAACCCCATCCCGGATTCCCTGAAGGCGTACTACGAGTACCATTCGATACTAATGGAGCCATGGGACGGTCCGGCCGCGGTGCTGTTCACCGACGGCAGACTCGCAGGGGGCATGCTGGACAGGAACGGGCTCCGTCCGGCCAGATACACCGTGACCGAGGACGGGATGTTCATATTGGCATCAGAGACCGGCGTGATACAGTTCCCGGAGAGGGAGGTCCGCGAGTCGGGCAGGCTCCGTCCTGGGAAGATGATCCTCATCGACACCGCCGAGGGGAGGATTTTGCACGATAGCGAGATCAAGTCCGCGCTGTCCTCCGCATACCCCTACAGGGACTGGCTGGACAGGAACCGTCTGGACCTGGACGAGGTGTCGTCGGGCAGGTCCGTGGGCAGGGAGGTGGACGATTACGGGACC
>JAFPVN010000166.1 GCA_017395275.1 Candidatus Methanomethylophilaceae archaeon
CATTTGATTCGACCTCCTGGGATCCTGCCCAGGTAATGCCCGTGCATCGAGTCATATTATAATAATAATTTTTTTACGGGTGGCACGGGACAATGGCCTGCATGCCCGCAATGTCGGAAAATGCTCAGAAGGGTGGGGTTGCGGGGGAGGGGGACCTCCCCCTTTGAATGGTTTGGTTTCGCGTTTACATCATTCCGCCGACGCCGGACATTCCGGGACCGCCCATGTTGGGGTCGGCCATCGGGTTCATCGGGGGTGCCCTGCGGGATGCGATGACGTCGTCGATCCTGAGGATCATGTTGGCGACCTCTGCTGCGGAGTTGATCGCCTGGACTTTCACCCTGAGGGGCTCCACGACGTTCCTCTTGAGCATGTCGACTGCCTCTCCGGAGTCGAGGTCGAGTCCGAAGTAGCATCCCTTCTTCTTGTCCTTCTCGTGAGCGGACTTGAGCTTGATGATGGAATCGATGGAATCGATACCGGCGTTCTCCGCAATGGTCCAGGGGATGATCTCCATGGCCTTTGCGAATGCCTCGATGGCCAGCTGCTCCCTTCCTCCGACGGAGGATGCGTACTTGGCCAGCTTGAGCTCGATCTCGATCTCGGGTGCACCTGCGCCTGCGACGACCTTTCCGTCCTCGATCGCGACACCGACCACACGGATTGCGTCGTTGAGTGCCCTCTCGACCTCGTCGAGGACGTGCTCGGTTCCTCCGCGGATGACGATGGAGACAGCCTTGGGGTTCTTACATCCGGTGATGAAGCACATGGAGTCTGCTCCGACCTCCTTCTCCTCGACGCATTCGGCGAATCCGAGGTCATCCTTCTTGATCTCCATGGGCTCTCCGACGAGCTTTCCGCCGGTTGCCTTTGCGATGGCGATCATGTCGGACTCCTTCAGACGCCTGCAGCAGAACACGCCGTTCTTGGCGAGGTAGTGCTGGACGAGGTCGTCGACTCCCTTCTGGCAGAAGACGACGTTGGCTCCGGCCGCGACGATCTTGTCGACGAGCTCCTTGAGGTGTGCCTCCTCCTGGTCGAGGAAGGACTGCATCGCGGAAGGCGCGGTGATCTGGATCTGTGCGTCGACCTCGGTCTTCTTGTTCTCGAGCTGGGTGGTGATGAGTGCGATCTTCGCGTTCTTGACGAGCTTGGGCATCCTAGGGTGGACCCTCTGCTTGTCGATGACGAGACCCTCGATCATGTAGGTGTCGGCGACGACGTCGCCGGCCTTCTTGGTGATCATGATGTCGTCGGTGTCGACGGTTCCGTTGTCCTCGACCGCCCTGCATGCCTTCACGACGATGTCGGAAAGGATGTCGCCCTCTCCGCCGACGGACTTTCCGGTCAGTGCGGTAAGGGATACCTGCTTGAGGAGCTTGTCGCTGGTGACGTCGACTGCGATGTTGTCGAGGACCTCGACTGCCTTCGCGGCCGCCATCTTGAAACCGTTGGTGATGACTGTGGGGTGGACGTTCGCGTCGATGAGGGACTCGGACTGCTTGAGGAGCTCTCCAGCGAGAACGACCGCAGTGGTGGTTCCGTCTCCGCACTCGTCGTCCTGGGTCTTCGCGACCTCGACGACCATCTTGGCTGCGGGGTGCTGTACGTCGATCTCCTTGAGGATGGTCACTCCGTCGTTGGTGATGGTGACGTCTCCGATGGTGTCGACGAGCATCTTGTCCATTCCCTTGGGTCCGAGGGTGGACCTCACGGAATCGGCGACCGCCTTTGCGGCTGCGATGTTGTTGAACTGTGCTTCCTTGTCCTTGCTTCTCTGTGTGCCCTCTTTCAGGACGATGATGGGCTGCTGTCCGTTTGATCCAGGTCCGTACATTTTGTACTCTCCTTTTTGATTGGACCGATGATGATACTGCTTCTATATAAATATATTGATGATGGTCGAATCGAGTCGTTGATTTCACCCGTATTCGGAGATTGTTTTGAAGAAAAACATTGAATTTATGACGATAATAGATACAAACCCTGGGTTCCGACTATATTATTTTTTGAATAATTATTAAATAAATAATAATCAATATCCGATCATGCCCATGCCGATGACAGGGAGAACCAACGAACTCAATGCCCTTGAAAACGAGTACATGAAGGAATCCTCCATGGTGGTCGTCACCGGCAGGAGGGGCATGGGGAAGACACGTCTGGTATCGGAGTTCGCATCGGGTAAGAACTCCCTCTACTTCCTGGCCACCCCCGTCAACGAGCATGTTCTGCTTTCGGAACTGAATGCCGCAGTCAACCGCTTCTGCGGACTGAACGAACCGGCAAGCAGCTGGATAGGCGTACTCGGCAGGTTCGCCTCCCATTATGATAATAAGAAGATACTGATAATCGACGGATTCCACAACACGGCATCCTTCGGAACGAAATTCCTTGAAGGGCTGCGCGGGATCTGGGATGACATACTCTCGCAGAGGAACGTCACGCTGATCCTGGTCGGTTCCTTGCTACCTTACATGAGATCGTTCACGGAGGACAGCGACAGTCCGCTGTACGGTGCGGTGTCGGCATCCCTCACCCTTGGGCCGCTGCCATTCCGTGATACCGTGGA
>JAFPVN010000012.1 GCA_017395275.1 Candidatus Methanomethylophilaceae archaeon
CTGTCATCGGCGGTACGGTCGAGGGAAAGACCCCCGGAAACAACGGTTACGAGGTGTACGGCGGAGAGACGATCTATCTCTACCCGACGGATGTGCCAGGCAAGGATTTCTACCACTGGGTCATAACCGAGGAGGGACGCACCGTGGAACAGACCGCGAGCAGCTACACCGTGCCCGCAGGAAGCAACGTAACCATCACCGCCACATACACGGACAAGCCCAAGCACCACGTTCAGTTCACGGCGGGCGCCGGAGGTACCGTCAGCGCGTACGACGGGGATTACTACGAGGGAGAGACGATCAGTGCGATAGCGACTCCCGAGCCGGGATACGTGTTAGCGGGATGGTATCGCGACAATGAGGAATGGGCATGGTCCTCATCGAGGGTCCTTGAGATCTACGCATATGACGACGTCGTATTCACCGCAAGGTTCGAGCTCGTCGACGTGGAGAACATGAACCGCATCACCGCCACCAACGGTTTCGTGCAGGCCGACGGCATCGGAGGCAAGCAGACCGAGGTCTATGCCGATGTGAACAAGGGAATCCAGGTCCTCCTGTGGGAGAATCCCGAGGTCCAAGAGGTCGTCAGATGGGATATGACATACGCTGCCGGCACCCCCGGAGCGACGTCCACCATGATGTACACGGATTCAGAGGACAGGTTCTATCCGCAGGACGTGAAGTATGCCGGAGCGCTGACGACAGTGGTCGGACTGTTCACCGAGGACATACAGACGTTCACCGTTACCGTAGACAAATGCGACGGAAGCCAGCCGGTCGAGACCGAGGTGATGGAGGGCAGGGTCTTCCAGATTCCGGAGGCACCGGAGCGCGAAGGCTACAACTTCCTCAAATGGAACTCTAAAACTGACGGCACTGGAACAACCTACGTGCCGGAATATAACATCACCGTGGAGGATGATGTCACCATATACGCCGTGTGGGAGAAGAAGGTCACCAGATTGACCATAAACATGGGCATCTTAAGCTCTTTCTACACATTGAGCTCGACGTACGTGGACATAGAGTATGGTATGATGTACACGATCCCGAGCAGCCTCGTGTCGGTGCACAGGGGATTCGAGGTGACCGGATGGAAGTACACGACTGAAGAAGGTGTGATCGTCACCGTTCCGGCAGACGGTACCGGTCAGGTTCCATACGGCGTCACCCGTATGGACGCGGTATGCAACTTCTACGAGTACACCCTGCAGTTCAACAAGAATGCGGGAGATGCGACAGGCACCATGCAGGACAAGACCTTCAAGGTCAGCGACCTCGAGACGTCCGGAAGCCTGAGGGCGGTGAAGATCAATCTGCCGTACGGGTTCGTGAGGATCGGATACGACCTCACGTCATGGAAATGCAGCTCGGACACCCTGGGCCAGAGTGCAAAGTCGGGTTATGTCCTCTTGGATATGCTGGGCCTTGTCAACGGCAGCCCCAACGAGGGTGCCACCTTCACCCTGGACGCCCAGTGGACCGGCAAGTCGTATACTCTATACTACAAAACCAACGGTATCAACGGGGTGACACTTGGTTCAAGCAGCCTGAAGTTCAAGGCAGGCGATCCGGATGTCTATCTCCTCAGTCAGATGAACGTGACGTCCGGTTACAATACGTACTATCTCCTGTCGTGGAACACGATGGCTGACGGCAGCGGAACAACCTTCCTGGGTAACACGGGAACGCACGTATCGGATCTGATCGTCTGCTTCGGCGATGCGGTCACGATGAACCTGTACGCACAGTGGGGAATGACCCAATACACCGTCTACTTCGTCAACGAGGAACGCCCCAATGAGCCTGGCAGTCAGGACTTCACATACGGTACGGTCAGTAAGGCCTTGACCCGCGTCGGAGAGCTCGGAGAGGCATTCGTGAAGGACGGGTGCACATTCCTGGGATGGGCTACGGAGCCTGACGGACCGGTCGTGTACACCGACGGGCAGAAGGTCAGTGATCTCACAACCACCGGTTCCATCTACCTATATGCGGTGTGGGAAGAGAACCAGTGAAACCCCTTACCCCCTCACGGGGGAAACATATCTTTTTCTCCAGAAACTATCAAATACCGATAGTTAGTGGAGAGAATCGTGATTGTACCTTCCTGTATTCTTCAGGATTCCCTCAAGGGATACTCCAACGTACCCTGCAAGATAGGACGTCTGGTACGCGATGGGAAGTACCACAGGGTGATCCGCGGTCTCTACGAGACGGATCCCGACACGCCAGGGGAGTTCCTCGCACAGGCGATCTGTTCCCCGTCATATCTGTCGTTCGAGTACGCTCTGGCGAGATACGGCCTGATCCCGGAGACTGTGTACGCCTTCACTTCCGCATCCTCGGGCAAGCGCCGTTCCAAGACCTACGAAACCCCATTCGGAACGTTCACCTACAAAGACGTCCCTTCGACGGCATTCCCATACGGAATCAGGTACATCGATACGGATCGCGGGGGATACTGGATCGCAGGGCCGGAGAAGGCCCTCTGCGACCAGGTATACAAAATGCATCCCGTGCAGTCGGTGAAGGCGATGAAGACACTTCTGTTCGAGGACCTCCGCATCGACGAGGACTATTTTTTCGAGACGGATGCGACACTGATCGCTGACCTTTCCGAGAGATACGGGTCCACCAACGTGAGGCTTCTCAGCAAGGTCCGCAACGGGTCCGTCCCTCAGTGACCTCATAAATAAATATCCCGATTCGATGGGTGTCCTATGCTTCTCAAGGCCCAGTCGATCTCCAAGGCATTCGGTCCCGTCAAGGTTCTCAAGGACGTCAGTCTCCAGATCAACGAGGGCGACCGCATCGCCATAATCGGACCCAACGGCGCGGGCAAATC
>JAFPVN010000167.1 GCA_017395275.1 Candidatus Methanomethylophilaceae archaeon
GCAGTTTACCATGTTTCACCGCTGTCCCGTTGACGGCACACTCTTACGATTGTCCCGTCTAACGGAACATTCGTAGCATCGAACGTCAGAGCCAAGAGGGCACGCCCGAGGGCGGAGATCTTCGGCTCTCCATGTTATCTTGGGCACGACACTGGGTCGCGCCCCGCGTATCCCCTCGAATGATAGAACAATATTTAAGAATTCCGTCGAACCAGTTCAACGGAAACTTAACGGATTTTTGTTCTGGTCTTTGAGAGTAAGCCGTAGTATATCGGACTTGTATTTAACGCTTATCATCTTTGGAGAGCACGTCCGATGTCCGTCCGGATCCGTGCCTCCCAGCTTCCGATTCCGCCTGCCGAAGGCCGTTTCTGTGGATCCGTTCCGTTCCCATCCAAAACTTTAATACTGATACCACTTTAATGGGGATGCGCGATGTCCGTTGTCGACGTTCGCGATGTGGAGATGGCCCAGCCTGGTAAGGCGTCAGACTGCTAATCTGATGTCCTATGGACTCGGGGGTTCGAATCCCCCTCTCCACGCCATTTCATATCTAGCCAATTTCTGAATTTGAAGTCTGCTTGGGGGAGGGTTGCCCTGATTTGAATCTGGTATGGACTATGCGACATTATCTTTTTTGATCTTATCCGCCTGTCCATGTACTGTTCCATCGCTTTCACTATTCATATTACCGCAAATTGATAAAACAAAATACCGCAAATAACTAAAGTAATATGCCACAAATAAATAAAATAAAATACCGCAAATAACTATAGTTCAGATAGTGCCAACAATGGAATACAGACCCAGAATAGTCGATGAAGAACTGGATCTCAATATGAGAACTTTCGGTGCTGTACAGATCAAAGGCCCCAAAGGCTGTGGAAAAACGACCACCGCCAAACAGATTGCGGGCTCGGTAATCGAATTCCAAGACGAAGATGTCCGCGAAGGATATCTTGCCGTAGCCAGAGATAAGCCTTCCCTCCTGCTGAAAGGCAAAAAGCCCATATTGTTCGACGAGTGGCAGGACGCACCTAAGATCTGGGGCGCCATAAGGAAGGATATAGACGACACGGGCCTTTGCGGACAATACATCCTGACGGGATCCTCATCCAAGAACATCGGGACCCCTCACACCGGCACCCTCAGGATAGCCACTGTTAACATGCGCCCTATGAGCCTGTTCGAGTCCGGGGAATCCAACGGAAGGATCTCCTTGAATGACCTGTTCGAGGGAAGAACCGATGACGGTGCATGGAAGGCTGACATCGACCTGGAAGACCTCATATTCGCCATATGTCGCGGGGGATGGCCCAGAGCAATAAACCTGAAGGACAGGGACGCACAGCTTAATGTGGCAAGACAACTGCTCAAACAGACATGTGAAACGGACATCTCCAATATCGACGACACTAAAAGGGATCCGCAACTGACCAGAACGATAATCCGTTCGTACTCCCGCAATATCTGCCAATTAACAGAGAAAAAAACCATATTCGCAGATGTGACGGCAGAGGACCCTATATCATACCCTACCTTCGATGACTACGTCGGGGCATTGGAACGTCTATATATAATCGATGACGTTGATTCCTGGAATCCTGCCATCAGATCCAAGACCGCAATAAGATCGGTCAAGAAAAAGAACCTCGTAGACCCGTCCATCGCAGTAGCATCGCTCGGCCTTTCACCAGAATATTTCTACAAGGACTTCAGCACGATGGGATTTCTGTTCGAATCACTTGTTATGAGAGATCTGCGCATATACTCATCCGCATCAGGTGGACACATGTCGTACTACCATGACCGTTACGATTTGGAGGCGGACGGCGTTCTGCACCTATCCGATGGGCGCTATGCTTTGATCGAAGTCAAGTTGGGTCAGAGCGCAGTAGAGGAGGGCGCGAAGCATCTGAACACTATCGAATCCCTGATCAAAGAAAAGAACGAATCCTCTAAGGACATCAAACTACGTCTGCCCGACCTCAAAATGGTAATAACTGGGATGGACCGCGGTTATATCCGCGATGACGGGGTGATGGTTGTGCCTGTAGGCTGCCTAAGAAATTAACCGCCGCATTCAGCATCCAGATGAGGGCAAAAGAGGATGTTACAGACGCCTGTTGTGCTATCGCATATGGGGACTAGTGCTCCCCTCTCCATGCCATTTATTGCACAATTTTTCCTATAATTATATGCAATAAATGCACAATACTAGGTAATGATCAAACTTTCGGACCAAATATTGCATAATTTTAAATAAAATATTATGCAATAAATTATCATGCACATCTTCGACTATTCCTTCCTCAGGGAGCTGGCGATAAGCCCTTCGATGGCCACCCGTCTTGCGAAGATAGAATCCATGAAGTCGGGATCCGCCAGATTCGCCGAGGAGAATCCGATAACTGCCGAAGAGATGACGAAACTGTCCATGATCATGTCGACCAGGGAATCCAATGACATCGAAGGGATCTCCACCGAGGACTCGCGCATATTCCGTCTGCTGAGCGGACGTGTGAAACCAAAAGGACATGACGAATACGAATTGCTGGGTTACAGGGATGCACTGTCCAGGATACACAACGACCATAATGCCATGGAAATCGACGAGACAACGATCCTCGGTCTTTTCGCCACCATGGTCTCATACATCGATGCCGAACCCGGATACAAGACGCGCAACAACGAGGTCGTGGAGAGGGATGCTTCCGGCCGCATAGTGAAGAGATACAGGACCGTCCCAGCTTCCGAGGTCCCGGACTGCATGTTCCAGCTCATAGGGGCATTCACGGAGGCAAGGAACGACTATGCCATACCCGGTCTGCTGCTCATACCGTGCTTCATACTGGATTTCCTGAAGATACACCCGTTCATGGACGGTAACGGCAGGATGTCCAGACTGCTGACCGCCCTTCTCCTGTATCAGGAAGGGTTCGACGTCTGTTCCTACGTATCCGTCGAGGGCATCATCAACCAATCCAAAGCAGACTACTACAGTGCCCTAGAACAATCGGGAGAGGGGTGGTTCGATAATGTCTCCGACTATGTGCCCTTCATCGACTACATGATAGGCGCCATATATCTGGCATATAGGGAGATGGATCGCAGGATGGCGGTCTGCATAGGCAGGGAGAACAAAGAACGGAGGATCGAGAGACTGTTACGGAACGTCTCCCTGCCCATTTCGAAATCGGAGATCTGCACCCTGATGCCCGATGTGTCCGAGGCCTATGTCGAACTGGTGATCCGCAGGCTCCTGGATGAGGGGAAGATCAGGAAGATCGGTGAAAGGAAATCATCCAGATATGTCCCCGTCGACAGGATCCGATGACTCCGGGGATGCTGCATCCTTGCCCTTGCGTTTCTTCGCGTCCGCGAAGCTGATCATGATGATCGAACCCACCAGTAGCAGCACGCCCAGGACGTCCTGCAAATCCAGGGGCTCCCCGTAGTATGCCGTTCCGATGATCACCGCGAAGAGGATGAAGAACACGAAATCCCTCGGCTTTATCTTGAATACATGCCAGGAACGGGTCGCGATGACCGCCAGCACGATGACCGCCGCGGCTATGGATAACCTCAGGAACGTGGCATCGAACACGGACAGCCCCTCGTCCACAAGATTGCGTATGGCTATCGCCATGAGGGATGTCATGAACATGGCCACCAAGAGTATGGGCGCGGCGAACTTCCCTGCGTTCATGATATCTGTATTGTCATCCAAAAAAAATAACCGTCAGATGGAACGGACGTACACATGTCGCGGGAATCCGCCATTTCTATTAAACCTATATACGATGCCTGTCTTTTTTTTTCAGCATAAGGACAACTCTGATAGGTGATTATGATGGATGAGATCAAGTGCCCGCAGTGCGGAAAGGTATTCAAGATCGATGAGGACGACTATGCGAAACTGATCAGCCAGGTCCGCGACAATGAGTTCACCAAGGAGATGACATACCGCCTCCAGCATTATGATGATGAGAAGAGGAGCGCCATCGAGCTCGCCAAGTCCGAAGAGGAGAGGAAACATGCGGAGGCCCTCAGTAAAACCAAGGAGGAGCTCAACAAGGAGATCGCCTCGAAGGACACGGAACTCGCCCAACTGAGAGCACAGATCCAGCAGTTCGAACTGGAGAAGTCCATTGCCGTCAAGCAGGCGGAGGACGCCAAGGATATGGCCATCCAGAAGAAGGATATGGAAATCGCAGAGCTCATCGCCAGGCAGTCCAACTGGGAGAACGAGAAGAAACTGGCCATATCCGAGGCCGAGAAGATGAGGATCGAAGCGATCGGCGCCAAAGATAAGGAGATCGCAGAGCTCAAGGCACAGAGGGAACTCGATGCCGCCGCCAGCAAGATGGAGCAGGACAGCATCAAGAACCAGTACGAGATCCAGCTCAAGGCGAAGGACGAGGAGGTCCAGTTCTACAAGGACTTCAAGGCGAAGCAGAGCACCAAGATGATCGGGGAGTCCCTCGAGCGTTTCTGCGAGGACGAGTTCAACAAGATCAGGTCTGCAGCATTCCCGAACGCATATTTCGAGAAGGATAATGACGCCAGCTCAGGGACCAAGGGGGACTTCGTCTTCCGCGAGGCCGACGAGGAGGGCATAGAGATCGTCAGCATAATGTTCGAGATGAAGAACGAGGCGGACGAGACCGCGACCAAGCACAAGAACGAGAACTTCTTCGAGAAGCTCGATAAGGACAGGAACGAGAAGAAGTGCGAATACGCCGTCCTCGTGTCCATGCTGGAATCGGACAGCGAATACTACAACACCGGCATCGTCGACGTATCCCACCGCTTCCCCAAGATGTACGTAATCAGGCCGCAGTTCTTCATCCCGATGATCACCATGCTCAGGAACGCGTCCATGAAATCGCTTGAGGCGAAGAGGGAGCTGGCACTTGTGCAGGCGCAGAACATCGACATCACCAACTTCGAAAGGAATATGAACACCTTCAAGGAAGGGTTCGAGAAGAACTACGGCGCTGCGAGCAAGAAGTTCGGCGAGGCCATTGCGGAAATCGACAAGGCGATCGACCGCCTGCAGAAGGCTAAGGACGGCCTGCTGGGATCGGAGAGACAGCTCAGACTCGCCAACGACAAGGCCCAGGAACTCACCATCAGGAAACTGACATGGAACAACCCGACCATGAAGAAGAAGTTCGAGGAGGCTAGGCAGAACGGACAGGATGAATGAAGGCCCCCGTAAGGGCTTCATTCATGCCTATATAAACCCAATTTCTTTCATTATATACCCCGGGGTGCCAAAACCCCCTTCGCACCCGGGCATATATTTTTAAGCAGGGGGTCATTCCCCCGTCCCGATGAACAAGTACACGAATCAGTACTTCCTTGACCGTCAGGAGGATTACGAGTCCTCCGCCAGGAGCTACCCCCGCGAGTTCCCGTTGGCTCTCGCCAAAGCCAAGGGATCCTGGGTCGAAGACGTCGAGGGGAAACGCTATCTGGATTTCCTCTGCGGTGCAGGCACGCTTGCGCTGGGCCACAACGACGATGAGGTCAACAAAGCGATAATCGAACTCATCCAGTCCGATGCCCCGCTCCATGCCCTGGACCTCATGACACCCGCCAAGGACAGATTCGTCGAGACGCTGCTGTCCATCCTGCCCGAGGAGTTCGCCATGAACGCCAAGGTGCAGTTCTGTTCCCCGTCCGGGACCGATGCGGTCGACGCCGCCATCAAGCTGTGCAAGACCGCCACCGGCAGGGGAAGCGTCATAGCATTCACCGGAGGCTACCACGGGATGGGCCACGGAGCCATGGCACTGACCGGCAACTGCAAGGCCAAGAACAAGGTCCAGAACGTCATGCCGGGTGTGCAGTTCATGCCCTATCCGTACTCGTACCGCTGCCCCATGGGCATCGGCGGCGAGGCCGGCACCAAGGCCTGCATCGCATACCTCGAGCGCCTCCTCAAGGACCCCGAGAGCGGGGTCACCAAGCCCGCAGCCGTCATCCTCGAGCCTATCCAGGGAGAGGGAGGCGTCATCCCCGCACCGGTCGAGTTCCTCCAGGCGGTCCGCAGGATCACCAAGGAATTGGGAATACCGATGATCTGCGACGAGATCCAGTGCGGGATGGGACGCTCCGGGAAGATGTTCGCGTTCGAATACGCCGGGATCATCCCCGACGTGGTACTCATCTCCAAGGCCGTCGGAGGCAACCTGCCCATGTCCGTCGTCGTGTACAACAAGGAGCTCGACGTCTGGACCACCGGTGCCCACGCCGGTACATTCAGGGGCAACCAGATGGCCATGGTCGCAGGGACCGTCGTCATGAAGAGACTCTCCGACCCCAAGTTCCTGGCCGATGTCTCGCGCAAGGGCGAGATCGTCATGAACCGCCTGCTGGCACTTCAGAAGGAGGTCAGCATCCTCGGCGACGTCCGCGGAAAGGGGCTGATGGTCGGCATGGAGTTCGTCGACCCCAACGGCCCCAAGGACCTCATGGGACACCCCGAGCCCAGCGGAGAGATACTCACCCGTGTCCAGCGCATCTGCTTCAAGAACGGTCTCATAATCGAGAACGGCGGACGCTACGGGTCGGTCCTCAGATGCCTCTGCGCACTCAACATCACCGACGAGGACCTGGATCTCGGTCTGTCGATCATCGAGAAGGCGGTCAAAGAGGTCGATGCGGATGTCCGCAGCTGATCCCCTGCTCCTATCCGATTCCAAGGACGTACAGGACAGGTTCTCCCAGATGATCAGGGAGACCCTGTCCGCCGTTTTCAACTCATATTCCGACGATTCCGCATTCTCCGGGATCGACCCCTACGAGCTCAGGCAGAAGATAGGGGATCTGGGATTCCTGCCGCAGAAAGGCAAGGGGTTCGAGGAGGTGCTGAAGGAGACGGAGAGGACCATCCTGCCGCACATGCTGCGCACATGGTCCACCAAGTACATGCCCCACCTCCACTCACCGGTGCTCACCGAGACCATCTGCTCGGAGCTCATCATAGCGTGCTTCAACGACAGCATGGACAGCTGGGACCAGGGTCCAGCCGCCACCGAGCTGGAGGAGAGCATGGTCCGCGGACTGAACGGGCTGTTCGGTTTCCCTGAGGAGGGATCCGACGGATGTTTCACGTCCGGCGGTTCGCAATCCAACATATCCGCGATAATCGCGGCACGCGACTGGTACTGCATGAATAGATTCAACTGGGACGTCAAGATGAACGGCCTCCCGCCGGAGTACACCAGGATGCGCGTGTACACATCCGAGATCTCCCACTTCTCCATGGACAAGGCGAGCCACATACTGGGTATGGGATACCGCGCGGTCAGGAAGATCCCCGTTGATTCCAGATGCAGGATCGACCTCAGGGCGTTCGAGAGGATGCTCGAGGAGGATGTCGCCGCGGGACTGTTCCCGTACTGCGCTGTAGCGACTTTCGGTACCACCGACTTCGGCTCCATAGACGACGCCGAGGGCATGAGGGAGCTCTGCGACCGCTACGGGATGCACCTGCACGCGGACGCCGCATACGGCTCCGGACTGATAATGAGCCAGCAGTACAAGGACAGGATAAAATCCATCTCGTTGTGCGACTCCATCACCGTCGATTTCCACAAGATGTTCCTGCTCCCGATCTCGTGCTCCGCCATCCTGATGAAGGACGGGGAGCGCCTGAAGTGCTTCGAGCTCCACGCCGATTACCTCAACCGCGAGGAGGACGAGGAGGACGGTTACATCAACCTCGTCGGCAAATCCATGCAGACCACACGCCGCTTCGATGCGCTCAAGGTGTTCATGGCATTCCAGACCAGGGGAATCGACGGATACGGGAGGATAATCGACACCGCCGTCGGCAACGCATCGTACTTCTATCAGCGCATAGCATCCGACCCGGCCTTCATAGCACCTGTGGAACCGGAACTGTCCTCGGTCGTGTTCGCTCTCGCATCCGGCGACGAGGTCAACAAGAAGGTCAGACGCGCGCTCCTGAGCGAGGGGACCGTGATAGGCCAGACGGTCATGGACGGACGCGTAATGCTCAAGTTCACCCTCCTGAACCCCAACCTCGGTCACGAGAGGATCGATTCGATCGTCGCGAGGATCAAGGAGCTGGGCTCCCAATTCTGATCACTCGTAGTACACGCAGCGGTACGTGAAGTTCTTGGGGAACTGCAGGGTGACCCTCATCAGCTCCTTCTGCTGATCGAAGTCATAGATGCAGAAGCACACCGCATCGTTCATCGCGTCGCCCCATCCCAGAGCGAAGGTGTTCCCGCTGATGCGCTGGGCGGAACCGCATGCGGCTGAGAACTTGCCGTCGATCCTGTACTGATGGAACTCCTGCAGCTCCTGCGTGTCCATGTTCACCTTGTACGACACGACGCGGGTCTCCTGGGTGATGTTATGGTTGTCGAACGCGTTGATGGTGACGCCGTCGACGGTCACGTAGTGCTGTCCCGATGTCCTCTGATCCGCCGACAGTCCGAACTCGTCGGCATTGCCCGACAGCTTCCATTTGATCTGGTCCGTGTCCTTCGTGCGGTCGAGGCACAGGATGGTGTTCAGGTGGTGGAACGAGCATACCAGATCGCCGGCGTCGTTGAGGCGCATGGCGTTGAAGTGCACGTAGTCGGGGGCATCCACCTGCTCGTTAGCGAAGTCGTTGGCGGTCGGGGTGGCATCGGTGACCGTCAGGGAGTACAGTTCGGGGTAATCAACGCTCCTCCAGTCCCACACGACGTTGCCGTGATCGACCTCCTGCAGGTACGAGTAGATGACGTTGGAGCCGTCGGGGTATCCGGGGATGTTGTACACGCGGTCCTTGATGTAACCGGACATGATGTAGTGGTCCAGATCGATGAGCAGGAAATCGTGGCCGTCGAGCGGATGGCCCTTGTCGACGATGTCGGACTGTTCGAAGGATACGCGCTTGACCTCGTTGAAATCGGAATCCATGATCACGCGCTGGCCGGGGGCGTATCCCGGGAGGCCGAACTTGTCGTACTGCGTGTCCTGGTCGTGGTAGCTGTAGTAGACCTTGTCGCCGATGACGTGCTTCTTGAAATCCCAGTAACCGGCCTCCACGCCGTCCTTGAGGTCCTCGTGCTTGGACCATACCACGTTACCCTTGCCGTCAAGCATGACGATGTTCTTGGTGTACACGAATGACAGGAATATGTTCCCCGGCAGATCGGTCCCGCCCTGCACGGTGAACCTTGGGATATCGTCCGAGGATGTCTCCTCCGGAGAATAGTGCTCCACGGCGACGGCCGCTATGACCGCGCAGGATATGACCAACAGTCCCGCTATGATAGGCAATGACCTGCTCTGACCCGTGTCCGCCATGGTAACGCCTCGGATTCCGCTGCGAAATCCCATGGTGCACTGATAAACGTATCGGGATGCCGTTCGGCAGACCCGAACGAGCGCGGATTGCATGTGCCAGATCAGAGGGATTTGGCCTTATCGAGGACCTTGGCGACGTGTCCCGCGACCTTCACGTTGTTCCATACGGCCTCGACGTTCCCGTCCTTGCCGATGATGAACGTGGTACGCTTCACTCCCTCGAAGGTCTTGCCGTAGTTGGTCTTAAGGCCCCATGCCCCCACCTTCTCCATGAGCGAGTGGTCGGCGTCGGTGAGCAGCCTGATCGTCAGCTCCTGCTTCCTCTTGAAGTTCTGATGGGATGCCGTGGAATCCCTGCTGACCCCGATGACCTCCATGCCCAATGCGGCGAAGTCGGCGGAGGCCGCGGTGAAGTCCTTCGCCTCGGTGGTGCATCCGGATGTGTTGTCCTTCGGATAGAAGTACAGCACGTATCTCTTCCCGGCCATCGACCTGCTGTCGAACTCCGCGCCGGTGTCGTCTGTCAGAACGTAATCGGGGAATCTCTCGCCTGCATCCATATTATCATGACCGTATCGGCGACCTGCCTATAATCCTTGACGCTAACTAGTAGATTGTTCGCTAAATAGATAATATAATAAACGAACAAATCTATTCTACATGCACCGCGATGAGGTGCATGTAATGGCAAGGCCGAGAGGTTTCAAACTGGAATTGTCCGAAGAGGACAGGAACGAGCTGAAGAGGATATCGAACAGCACATCCGAAGAATTCAGAAGGGTCCAACGCTCCAAGATCATACTGATGTACGCAGATGATGTCAGCAACAAGGACATCTCGGAGATCCTCGGGATCAACAAGATGACGGTGAAGAACGTCATCGACAAATGCAGGCAAGTAGGTCCGATAGCCGCCCTTGATGATATGGCCAGATCTGGAAAGCCATCTGTGATAGACGATAACGACAAATCGTATATCGTATACCTTGCCTGCCATAAACCCAAGGAACTCGGCCGTCCGGAGGAGCTGTGGTCCATCACGGCCCTTCAGAAGCATATCAGGAAAAACTGCGAGAAGGACGGATATCCCAATCTGGTCAATCTTTCCAGGTCCAGATTGTGGGAGATACTCGAAGAGAGGGAATTGAAGCCTCATCGGATTACGTATTATCTGGAGAAGAAGGATCCCGAGTTCAAGGAGAAGATGGAGCGCCTGCTGATCCTGTACAAGGAGATACAGGTATCCATCGACAGGGGCGAATGTCCCGACATGCCCACGGTATCATACGACGAGAAACCAGGCATCCAGATACTGGAGAACACCGCGCCGGATCTTCCACCCGTTGAAGGACACGGTACCGTTGCCCGTGATTACGAATACAGGAGACACGGGACGCTTTCGCTGCTGGCGGGCCTCAATCTCAATGACGGGACGGTGATCCCTCTGGTCAGCAAGACCCACAAGAGCTCGGATTTCATTCAATTCCTGAAGAAACTCGATTCCATATACCGGGATTACGATCAGATCCGCATAGTCCTGGACAACCATTCCGCCCACACCTCCAAAGAAGTTATGAGATATCTGGAGACCGTACCCAACAGATTCGTTTTCGTGTTTACCCCGAAACACGGTTCGTGGCTCAATCTGGTCGAATCGTTCTTCGGTAAGATGTCAAAGACGATGCTCAGGGGAATCAGGGCATCATCATACGAAGAGATGGAAGAAAGGATCCTTCGGTATTTCGACGAGGTTAACAAGGAACCCGTGGTCTACAGATGGACATACAAGTTGGACGAGGTTGAAGTATAATATTATAAATTAAGCGAACAATCTACTAGCTACTGTTAGTGTCCCCTTTATATCACCGCTCCGGACGGATGTGTAATCAGAGGTGTTAGAATCGTTTACATCTACCAGAAATACAAGGAAGAGAAAGAGACGTACAATACGGGATACAGCGACCCGAAGCGGATACTCATCGGGGGGCTGCTCATCGCCGCATCCATCCTGTTCAACGTGATAGAGCTGCACACGGAGATCGCGAAGGTGGGCATCGACGTGGGTTTCTCGGGATGGGACCTGAGGGGGCTTGTGACCAAAGCCTCTCCCAATGACGGCATGGGTTTCCTCCTCTATCTGCCCATAGCGACCCCGGTCATCGGGGCGGCCGTCGCGGTGACGGCGTTCCTCTCCATGAAGGGGAACGACATCCTGTCGGACCGCCAGCTCGGGCTGGTCGGCCTCGTGTGCATCATACTGCCTGCGGTGTTCTTCGCGTACGCATACGGACAGCTGACCTCCGAGGGACTGGTCGATTTGCTGTTCGGGGATGTCTCGATACGTCCCTGCCCCGCGATGGTGATGCAGATAATAGGGGGATTCGTCATCCATCTGACTGCCAGGAAGGGGCACAGCGCCTGATCAGAGCAGGAGCGTCCAGTAGAGGAGGTAGCCGACGGAGAGAAGAACACCGAAATGCCAATTGAGCTTGAAGCACAGGGGGACGAGCATGAAGCTCGCGTGCTTGTCCTCCGCCGCCTTCGAGCTGTTCACCAGGACCACATACAGGTCGTACGCAGAGAGGAAGGCGAGCGCACAGGGCCACGGTGCATATCCGATTATCAACAATACGGCAAGGATCACGAACGCGATCACCGACTCGAAGCGGTAGATCGCCATCCCCGTCCTGTAGGAGAAGTGTCCCATCAGGGTACCGACGTCCGCTTCCTTGTCGTCATAGTAGTCGCGCATCTCGTTGCCGCCGAGCACGCCGGTGATGAGGAACGCATTGGGCAGCCCGATGACCACGGGTTCCCATGCAAGTTCGCCGGTGAGGACGAAGTAGGTACCGAGGGGCATCAGCACGCCCATCATGACGAAGACGTTGACCTGACCGAGGGCGTGATACTTGTACACGGCGGTGTACAGACCTGCGCCCGCCATCGCCAGGGCACCGAAGATCAGGATCTTCCAGCCGATGTAGAATATGAACACGATACCTATCAGACACGTAAGACCCAGACATGCCAAACCCATCCACAGCACGTGCTTCGGTTTCAGCACCCCGGTCACGAGTTCGGGCGAGCGGGTCTCGTTCTCGACGGTATCCGTGCCCTTCTGGTAATCCCCGTAGGTGTTGAGGAGGTTGGCCGCAGACTGAAGGAGACATCCCGCTATCACCGTCAGGATGAGGATGATCACGGCAGCGATATCGACATCGATGTAACGGAAGGCTATGAATCCGCCGATCAGCACGGGAACGACGGCACCGTGCAGCGTCCACGGGCGGAACGCGTTCCACCATCCCGCTTTGACCGGCTTTACTTTCGGAGTCTCCATCTGTATCAGAGGGTTATCCTTGACTCGATATTTATTAATTATTTATCGATAATCGATAATTATTTAGATACCCCAGATTATACGTGCGCCATGGATATCAAGACTCTACTGAAAAGCAGCGCATTCATGATGACGCTGGCGCTGGTGGTCGCGCTGATCACCAACTTCGCGGGTGTGTTCCCAAGCGACCCGCTGAACGCCGACGTACGCTCCACGCTGACCATCATCACCCTGGCGACGATGCTCACCATCTCGCTCTCGAGGATCCCGCTGACGAACCTCAACCCCCTGAAATACAAGAAGTCGGTAGCGCGCTCCGTTCTGCTGGGTCTTGTGGTCTCCTCGATCATACCCCTCATCGGATACTTCCTCCTCAAGGACACCGAGTACGGCGACCAGGCGATGGGACTCGTCTTCATCGCCGCCACCCCGTTCGCGGCATCGGTCGCGCCGCTGTCGTTCATCCTGAACGGTGACATGGAGCACGCGACGAGAGGTACGATCATCGTCTACATCGTCGCACTGGCCTGGATCCCGTTCATCGTATGGCTCGCCCTGGGCGAGGTCGTGGACATGACCAACGTGTTCATCACCGTACTGGAGCTCATCGCGGTCCCGCTGGTCCTCTCAAGACTTCTGACCAAGGTGAACATCAACAAGGAGTTCATGGCCATCTTCCTCAACTGCTGTATCTTCTTCCTGGTATGGCTGTCCGTCGGTTCCACCAACTTCAAGGGTACCGCCGCATGGGTGTTCATCGCCTTCCTGATCATAGCCACGCTGAGGTCCTTCGGTCTCGGTAACGGTGTCGAGATCGTCGAGAAGAAGGCCGGCATCCACTGGAAGCAGAGGGTATCGGACATCCTGATGACCTCGTACAAGAACAAGGGGATCGCCATCGCCCTGTGCATGAGCGTCCTCCCCGGGAACCTCAGGGGACTCGCCATGGTCGCAATCGCCACATCCATCCTCGTGGAGATCATGTGGGTCGCGTTCATGGACTCCGTGCTGTTCAACAGGAAACGCATGGAGAGGGAGATCGCCGCGGAGAAAACGGCGGCGGAGTGATTCACTCCGTCTCCTCTTCATCCTCGACGTATTCCAATATGTCGCCGGGCTGACAGTCCAGCGCCTTGCAGATGCCGTTGAGGGTGGAGAAACGGACCGCCGAGATCTTACCGGTCTTGATGTTGGACAGGTTCACGTTGGATATCCCCACTAGCTCGGCGAGCTTGTTGAGGGATATCTTCCTGTCCGCCATCACCCTGTCCAGTCTCAGAATTATAGTCATGTGAACCTCACAGGGTCTCGTCGGATTCCTTCTGGAGGACCCCTCCGTAGCGGCAGACCAGGGCAAGACAGTAGGTGACCACGGATATCAGCGTGCATCCGAGGAACACGAACACGGTGAACGCGATCGGCGTTCCCGCGATTATGTCCAACGTCAGGAGCACGAACGCCGAGGCGAGATAGAACAGCGAGATGGAGATCATCCTCTTGGTGTTCCGCTCGGTGAAGGGACTGTGCTCGTCGCGGATGTCGCACATTATGTCGTGCAGTCCTTTGACCGTGATGAAACCCATGATCCAAATCGCCGTGAACTTGAGGCAGGCGGCGACCCTGCGGTAGGTCTCATCGAATGAGCCAGATGATATCCAGTCCCTGAGGAAGTCCTCCGCCGGTCCGTAACTGAACGACGCGATAAGCACCGCCACCGTGGCGATGACTAAAGCGGCCAAAACGTATTCCGCGACGAGCATCACCTTGGATGCGTACTCGCATACCCTCTTCAGCGTGTGGAGGTCCCCTCTCATCGCAGGTGCAACCTGTTGCAACGGTAAAACATTGTTGGTATGTCGGAGAAATTAACTAATAGCATACTCTTACAAATACGTGGATTACCTGGTATTGATTCTGATATCGGTCGGATTGGCGATGGATGCTTTCGCCGTATCGATATGCAAGGGTCTCGCCATCGGGAAACCCACGTTGAAGACGGCGGTCGTCGTCGCACTGTGGTTCGGGATCTTCCAGGGAGTGATGCCGCTCATCGGGTTCGCCATGGGTACGGCGGTGTACGACCTGATAACCGATATCGACCACTGGGTGGCATTCGCCCTGCTGGCGCTCATCGGGGCCAACATGATCCGCGAATCGTTCTCGGATGAGGGGGAGGACGTCGACGATGACATGTCCTTCATGACCATGCTGCTCCTCGCGATAGCCACCAGCATCGATGCGCTGGCGGTCGGCATAAGCCTGGCGATGGATGACGGGAACATCTTCGTATCCGCCCTGGTGATAGGTGTGATAACGTTCCTGATCTCAGCTGTCGGGGTCGTTGCCGGGAGCACCCTCGGGAGCAGGTACGGCAGGCATGCCGAGTTCGTCGGAGGCGTCATCCTCATCCTGATCGGACTGAAGATCCTGCTGGAGCACACTGGCTTCCTGTGACCCCTTCACTCCGATGAAGGTCACCCAGCTGTTCTCCGGGATCACCTCACATCTCGCGTCGAGTCCCGCATCCTCCATCATCCTGAGCATCTCGTCGTTCTCCACGATGTTCATGTTGAACTCCCGGATGTTGTCGCGGGAGTGCTGGTCCAACCCGGGATGTGGATACATCTCGGAGACGATGAGCATGATACCGCCGTCGGAGAGGCATCTCGCCGCCGACCTTATGTCGTTGGGGAGATCCGGCCAGAAGAAATAGGTCTCGACCGCGGTTATGAGCTGGAACCTCCCGTCGCCGAACGGGAGCTTGGATACAGAGGCCCTGCGAACGTCCAGGTCCCCGATGTCGGGATTGTTCCTGCGTGTGGCCTCCACCGACTCCCTGGATATGTCGATACCATGGAGTCTGGCACTTGGGAATCTGCCGTGGAGTTTGCCGATGAGCATGCCCCCGCCGCA
>JAFPVN010000168.1 GCA_017395275.1 Candidatus Methanomethylophilaceae archaeon
CTCCCTGGGATCCGATTTCATCCCCAGCGCCATCCACGCCGGAGGACTCAGGTACCACGGCATGTCGCCTCTGGTATCCGAGGCCTGCCACCAGGGATTCGTCAAGCCCAGGTCCTACGACCAGACCTCCACCTTCGAGGCAGGTGCACTGTTCGCCAAGACCGAGGGGATCGTCGCCGCGCCCGAGTCCTGCCACGCGATCAAGGCCGCCATCGACCTCGCCCTGGACTGCAAGAAGTCCGGGGAGGAGAAGACCATCGTCTTCTGCCTGTCGGGACACGGATTCCTCGACCTCGCGGGATACGGCAGATACGTGGACGGAACCCTCGAGTCCTCGCACTTCGAGCCCGACGCCCTGCTCACGCACTGAGAACGAAATGGGATGTCAGGGTCATCCGAAAGGAAGGATGATCCTGCGTCCCGTCAAACGTCTTTATCCATCCATACTTCTAAGAACACCGATTACTTACTCCGCGCCATGGAGTCGGCGGAGAGGGAGAGGACGATCGTCCGCACCAGCGCGATCGGTATCATCACCAACATAGGCCTCGCTGCCGTCAAGGCGTTCATAGGCCTGCTGTCCAACTCCATCGCCGTCCTGATGGACGCGGTGAACAACCTCACCGACGCGCTGTCCTCCGTGGTCACCATAGTGGGTACCAAGCTCTCCATGCGTCCCCCGGACAGGAAGCACCCGTTCGGGTACGGCAGGATAGAGTACATGACCGCGCTCATAGTGGCGGTCATAGTCCTCTACGCGGGAATCACCGCCCTTCTGGAATCCGGCGAGCAGATATTCAATCCCGTCGAGACGGAGTACTCCACGGTCTCCCTCGTGGTGATCGCCATAGCGATATTCGTGAAGGTCATACTTGGCCGCTACACCGTGGCCATGGGTAAGAGGACGGACTCCGGGGCGCTCAGGGCATCCGGGGCGGATGCCCTGTTCGATGCCATACTGTCCACGTCGGTCCTCGCATCGGCATTGATAATGGTGTTCACCGAGGTATCCCTGGAAGCTTACGTGGGTGTGCTGATCTCCCTGTTCATCATCAAGTCCGGTCTGGAGATGATGGGTGAGACCCTGGGGGAGATCCTGGGCCAGAGGTCGGACTCCGACGTCACCGCCAGGATAAAGGGGATCGTGAGGTCGGAGCCCGGTGTCCTCGGAGCATACGACCTCGTCATCAACAACTACGGTCCCGGAAGGGACTACGCCTCCATCCACGCGGAGGTGGATTCAACCATGACGGCGGAGGACATTGACGTATTCTCCAGGAACATCCAGGTGAAGGTGTACCAGGATACCGGCGTGAAGCTGACCGCCGTGGGTATCTATTCGATTGACACGTCCGATACTGAGGCCTTCGCCGTGAGGGAAGCTGTCATGAAGATAACCGCATCCCACGAGTGGGTACTGGAGACACACGGCTTCCACGTGGACATGAAGGCGAGGAAGATGCGCTTCGACGTGGTCCTCAGCTTCGATATCGACCGCCGGGAAGCCCTCGAGACCCTGTACTCCGAGGTATGCGCCGCATACCCCGGTTACGAGGTCAGCATAGTCCCGGACATAGACGCTTCGGACTGATCAGATCATGTTCCTGAGAACTGTCTGCAGGATTCCGCCGTTCTTGATGTAGTCCAGTTCGGCGGGCACGTCGACCCTGCACAGGGTCCCGAACTCCAGCTTCTGGCCGTTCTTGAACGCGGTGACCTTGACTATCGCCTTGGGCTCGAGGCCCTCCAGCTCTATGTCGTAGATCTCGCTTCCGTCCAGGCCGAGGGACTCGGCGTTCTGTCCCTCGAGGAACTGCAGGGGCACGATCCCCATCCCTACGAGGTTGGACCTGTGGATCCTCTCGAAGGATTCGGCGATGACCGCTTTCACCCCGAGCAGGTACGGGCCCTTGGCGGCCCAGTCCCTGGAGCTTCCGGTACCGTACTCCTTGCCGGCGAGGACGATCAGGGGCGACCTGTCCTCGATATACCTCCTGGAGGTCTCGTAGATGGTATCCTGAATTTTCTCCGGTCTATAGATCGAGCTGCTGCCCTCCACTCCGGGGGTGAGCATGTTCC
>JAFPVN010000169.1 GCA_017395275.1 Candidatus Methanomethylophilaceae archaeon
CCTTGTTGCTCTCGGAAAGTGTGAATCCATCTCCGAAGAACGGCGTGCTGTTGGAGATCCTCACCGGGACGGGGCCGTCGGTGTTCGCCACTGATTTCTTGATGTACAGACCAGATCCCTCGCTGTTGACACGGCTGATGACGTTGAAGGCAGAACCGTCGTAGTCCACAGAATCCTTGTCATTGTTCAGAAGGAAAAAGGTGGCCGTACCCGCGACCGCGACTACAGCGACCACGGCTATTGCTATGATTACCTTAGAATCCATAGTATCTACCTGTTTGATGTCGTTACTCCAACATGAGTATATTATACTTATCGATAAAAATTATACAAATAGGATAATCACCCTTGCTTTAACCATCATTGTAATAAACCCTATATTCATATCTGTTTTGTAATAAATAAAAGGCGCCATATCCATGAATGCAGGGATTTTACTTGCAAAAATGATAAATTTAAATATAAACTTATCATATTTGCATATGTGTTTACCGAATCCCAACTGAATGTCCTATCTTCAGTAATGAACGGCCACAAGAGGCCTTCCGAGATATCCGCTTCCACGGGCATCAGCATCGCCCAGGTATACAAGGTGGCTAACAGTCTCGAGAGGATCGGACTGTTAAGCAAAGGGAGGGAACTATCGGTCACCAGGACTCCGCTCACGGCAAGTCTTGCCGGTGTGTTTCAGTACGCGCCCAATGTTCCCAAGGCGCTGTCGTCCAACGGAGCGGAGATACTGTCCGCATTGGATATACCTCGTACCGTCCCTGAGATCTGTGATCTGATGGGGCTCGATCAGTCAAGGACTTATACGAAGATGAGGGAACTGTACGACCGCAGCATGGTGAAAAAGGAAGGTCGTTCATACTCAGTTAACACGAAGGCGTGGCCTGTACTGACTCCTTTTATTAAGGATTACAGAAGATATCTGGAAATGAATCCCGATAGCGTCCCGGTTACGGCCAAGGTATACGGCCGCAGGGATGACGGGATACTGTTCCGCTGTCCTGACCCCGAGGGGTACCAGCAGACGGCGTTCTCCGCATACGGCGAATTCGACATCGATATCGTTCCGAACGGACATTACTGCACCACCAGCGATGGGTCCCCCACATTGGATACGGTATTCAGGGATTCGTTGGACGTCATATCGAAGGAGAACAGCTGGAGACTGAGGATGTTCGCGCTCATCTTCTACTGCAAGTACAGGGACAGGATCACCGTGCCGGACTCACCGGTGATGGATGAGATCCGCGATGTTCTCGACGGGAAGGCCGTCAGAGGATGGGCCCCACTATCCGAGATGCAGGAGCGCGCAGACATGTACGGGGTCGAACTGACATGATAACGACTACAGAAAAGATGGGTGAGCTGAATTGTCGAAGAAGAAAGCGCACATCATCCGCTCCTCGTGCAAGGGATGTCACGAATGCGTGGAGCTCTGTCCCTCGGAAGCGATATCCTTCGAGGACGGCGGTGCATGCATCGATCCGGACAGATGCACCGGCTGCGGTTCCTGCGTCACCATATGCAGGTTCGATGCGATAGTCCTCCGGACCTGATTCCCAATATCTGGTTCTTTTAAAAATATGAAAAAAAGGGGAGGTCCCCCGTTTATGGTTCAGAACTCGCGCCTGATGAACATCACGAACGCGGCGACGAGGGCGACGAGACCCCAAACTATCATGACGAGGGTGTCATGCAGGTAGTCGGGCTCGGTGACCTGTCCGAGATTCATGGAACCAGCATCGAGTCCCCATACAAGATTGACCTGTGTTAAGAACGCAAGTGGGTTGTAACCGTTGTCAATCAAGATCTGCTGCCAGTTCTGCTTCAGGAATGTCTCTGGGTCGGACAGCATGGACACCACACTGTCCAGCATCTCGTTGGTGTAGTCCCTGTACTCGGATGACGAATTCTCGATGGATCCGGCACAGTCGTACAGCATCCACGACGTGTCCACGCTTGCCGCGTTGAGGACAAGCGACAGCGCCATGAAGATGACCGCGAGGATGACGAACGTGATGATCGTCGATGTGCTCGCCTTCTTGAGGAGCGAACTCACCAGCATGGCTATTCCCGTGGTCGCGAACGCGTATGCGCACGCAAGACCGAACGACACCAGCATGTCGGGGCTGAACGACTGGTCCACCAGAAGACCGACCAGGATCGCCACCAGATAGTACAGGAAGGTGAAGCCGATGGTCACGAGCAGACATGCCAGCAGCTTTCCGGTGAATATGGACACCTTGCTAATCGGCCTGGTGAACACTATCAGGGCGGTGCGCTCCTCGTACTCCGACACTATGCATATCGAGGCGAAGAGAGTGGATGCCATCAGCACTACCAGCGATGCGACGGCGACGAACATGAAGGGCTTCGCTTCGCTCCCGACGAGATACGGTGCGACGGCCAGAACGAAGATGATAGCAGCCAATATCAGCGAGAAGACGAGCATCCTCTTCCCGCTGAAGAACTTCTTGATCTCGTTCTTCATGACCACGAAGGACTGCCTAACGGTCTCGGCGGGCCTGATGCCTCCGGACCTCTTCGTCTCCTTTTTCACGGCAGGTTCGGCCGGGACGGTCCCGACGGTCTCCTTGGTCTCGGTACCTGCAGTGTTCACGGATTCCTCTGTTGTCTCTGCCATGGTATCACCTCGACTCCTTGATGAGATCCAGATAGATGGTCTCCAGGGAATTCTCGATCTCCGACAGACTGAAGACACGTATGCCGGTCTCGTGGATGTCGTTGAACAGCTTCTCCTGCTCCCTGGCCCCGCCCATGATCTTCACTATCGCTTCATTCCCGCCGTTGCGCTGGGCGTCCACGACGTTGTCCAACTCCTTTATCCTCTCCAGGACCTCGGGCGTGGGCTCCTCCATCATCCTAACGGTGATGCCGCGGTAGTCGGCGTACGCTTTGATTATATCGATGTCGTCATGCACCAGCAGCTTCCCGTGGTTGACCATGGCGACGCGGTCGCAGAGGTCGGAGACCTCGTGCATCATGTGCGAGCTCATGAGGATGGTGAGGTCGTTGGTGTCGTTCCTCAGGTTCTTGAGGATCTCCCTCATCTCCGCCATACCCCTCGGATCCAGTCCGGAGGTGGGCTCGTCTAGGATGATGACCTTGGGCTCGTTGAGCAGCGCCTGCCCCAATGCGATCCTCTGCCTCATACCTTTGGAGAACGTTCCGAGCTTCTTGTCGCCCCATGCCTCCATCTTCACCTTGGTGAGGATCTCCTCGGTCTGGGTCTTTATCGATTCGGAGCTCATGCCTATGATCTCGCCTATGTACTTCAGGGTCTGACGGGGGGTCAGGTAGGGATAGAACTCGGGGGTCTCCACGACGGTCCCGACATCGGCTAGGGCCCCTCTCGGGTCCTTGACGACATCGACTCCGTTGAGGTATGCCGAACCTGATGTAGCATGTATGAGGTTCGTCAGGATCTTCAGGGTGGTGCTCTTCCCGGCACCGTTCGGTCCGAGCAGTCCGGTGAAGCTGTTCCTCTTTATACTGAGGTTCAGGTCGTCCACGCGACGAAGGATCCGAACTCCCTTCTGAGATTGACAATCTCTATGGGATCTTCTGTCATGTCCCGCTCATTAATTATCTTATATATAACACTATGAAAACCGAGGGCTTCAACGTCGGATGAGGGGCTCAAAACCGTTTATACGGTCAGAACATATCAATGTCAGGGAAGGAGGGTCGGCGGATACCATGGCAGTGGCATTCTTCATCTTCGAGACGGTGCTGGCATGGATAGTGCTGACCGCGATCCAGATCCCTCTCAGGGACGGAGAGCACAGGGTCGCACGTACGGCCGTCTTCGTAGCGAAGCTACTCCTCATCCCCACGGTGGCGATGCTGTTCGTCAGCATCGTATGGCCGATGCCCTACACCCACGGCGACATCCTGTGCGCCATTTACGTCGCGCTGATCGGCGATGTTGTAGCGAGCGTTTTGGAATACATCATCCGCAGGATAAGGGCTAGGAAGGATGAGGGACTGCGCCACGGGTTCGATCACAGGATAGGTGCTCCGCTCGCTCTGGTGGTATGCGTCATCGTGCTCACCTTCGGGACGATCAACGCCGGGACGCTGCACACCGACACACACGATTGGCAGGCGGACGGGCTCGAGCAGACCCATACCTTCGCCTTCGCGGCCGATCTTCACACCGGGTCGGCGCAGTCGATGGACGTGCTCAGGGATTTCTGCAGGCAGGTGAACCAATCCGATGCCGAGTTCCTGATCCTCGGAGGCGACGTCACGGACGAGCTGACCACCTACGAGGACATGGTCGAGACCTACAGGATACTCTCCACGGTCGACATCCCAATGTACATGATATACGGGAACCACGACAGGCAGCCCGACGCGCATTACGTCGGGGGACGGACATACACCGACGAACAGCTGCTGGCCGCGATAAACGATGCGGGGATCACCCTCCTTACCGACGATTATGTCCTCGTGGCTCCAGATCTCGTCCTCCTCGGAAGGGAGGACATCAGCGCAGGCGATGACAGGAAGGCATGGTCCGATCTTGTCAACCCCTATACCGGAAAGACGCTGATAGTCGCCGACCACCAGCCCTACGACAATGAGCAGCTGAAGGCCGAGGAATCCGCCCTGCAGCTGTCTGGACATACCCATGCGGGACAGCTGTGGCCGCTGCAGGCGGCATACAGGCTGTTGGGGCTCCAGGCGTACGGGGATTTTTGTTATTCCCATACCCATCTGTACGTCACGCCGGGATTCGGCGTATGGGACGTGCCACTGCGTACGGAAGCCCACTGCGCTTGGGAGCTCATCACGATCCACCCGTGAATCGCCGTTTTCTATCCGATAACGAGCCCTGAACGCACGGTCCCGAGGCCCGGGGATGCTAACTCGCTACAGTTAGTGTCCGACTTATATACCCCCGCAATGCGAGCTTCTAACCATGAAGCAGATAACTCTCTTCAGGACCAAAAGAAAAGCCATGCGTGCGAACAAGAAGGGCGGCATCGAGGGACTCCCCCTGCAGCTGCTGATCATCATCGTGGTCGCGAGCCTCGGACTCGCGATCATTCCGTGAAGACCGCAAAAGCTTAAATAACCCGAGCGGACGCGAAGGGTTATTTAAGCATTAATCTCGATTTTCAACGAACACTCCGATCATCCCATTGGGAGCGAACTGTCCACGTTTGTTATCGCTGAAACGGATATTAAAAAATTCCCCGGTTATTGCCCGGGGGCTGAAATGGTTTTGAAAGGTGTTTTGAGGGTCAGGCGAACAGCCCGCCGACCGACTTCCTTGCCTTGGTCAGTCTCTTCGGATCCGCCGACAGATAATGGTCCGATGTCG
>JAFPVN010000170.1 GCA_017395275.1 Candidatus Methanomethylophilaceae archaeon
AGACGACGCCTATCTCGTCACGACGCCGTTCACCGAGACCATAATCCCCAAGCTCAGGCAGCATAATGTGGAGTACAAGAGGATATCCCCGACGGAGGCGTTGGCGGGGAAGTTCGATCCCGAGAAATATTCGGTGATCATCTGGGTCATGTTCATGGGACTGCACGAGGACATCGACATGCTGAACCTGGAGGTGACCAATCAGATAGTCACCATGTTCAGGTCGGTAGATTCGATAATGCTCTATTACGGGAGATGCGGCAGGGGACTGGACAACATCTGCAAGTGGGCGGACGCGAACATACCGATCCCGGTGATGATCTTCAGGAACAGGGACGGGACGATGTGCGACGACTGCATCTGCGTACCGATCGGCGGTACGGACAGGTACCTGCAGCTGCTGAGGACGTATCCCGGGAGACTGTACTTCACGCCGGCCATGGCCAGCAACTTCGAGGGATTCCTTTTGTCGATGGAGCTGTTCAACGGCCTCGATACCGGGAACACCGAGATAATGAGGATCATCCTCGACATGGCGGGGTACACGGACGTCATGGAGGTGCAGACCGGATTGGGCGATCAGGAGAACTTCCATGCGAACATCGACGCGTTCACCAAGAAGTACGGATTGAAGTGGACGGTCATCGAGGACGGGTGGGCTGACAAGAGCCTGACCGACATGAACTACGATAACGCGAAGAAGACCATGACCAGATGGCTCGAGCAGGGCATCAGGGAACCGATACTGGGTGAGGCGCATGATTGACGAGAAGACCGTGGACAGATTGTTCGACGAGGGATTCGACTGCTCCCAGATAGTGCTGGGGGAGGTTTCCGAGAAGCTCGGGATGACGAAGGAACAGGCATACGCCGTGGCGTCGTGCTTCGGCATAGGCATGGCGCAGGGCGGGGTATGCGGAGCGGCGACGGGAGCGCTGATGGCCATAGGCCTGAGGTACGGTAACGTGAAGTCCGGCGACATACAGACGAAGAGCGTGGTCTTTGAAAAGAGGGCGGAGTTCATGAGGAGGTTCGCAGAGATGAACGGGAAGGTCAACTGCCCCGACCTCCTAGGTCAGAGGATCGATACCCTGCAGGACCTGTTCCTGACGAGGTCTACTGGTTTGTATTCTAAGTGTCCCGGATACTGCGTGAATGCGGTGAAGATACTCGAGGACATGCTTTGAAGGCATCCAAATAACACATGCTGGCATATCCTGTTCAGGAATGGACGGCACCGTCTGTGGCGGCGGGCAGTCCGGGCCGAAGGGCATAGGATGTTTTACCTATCTCCTCTGATATTACGGGATTATGGATCTCTCTGAGTTCAATGCATACATCAGGGAACACGGTCGCGTGGAAGGCGGGTCGGATGTGCATATGTTCATGCACGAGAGCGCTCAGCGCGCTCTCATGCTCACCTCCGTCCTGAACTATTCGTACCATCCGCCGGAGGAGCTCTCCAGATTGTTCTCCGCACTCATCGGGAAGCCGGTGGGGGAAGGCTTCGCACTGTTCCCGCCGTTCCATACCGAATTCGGGCAGAATATCACCGTCGGGAGGAACGTGTTCATCAACAGCGGGTGCACCTTCCAGGACCAGGGCGGGATAACCCTGGGGGATGGATGTCTTGTAGGGCATCAGGTCTCGATAGCGACGATAAACCACGACATGGATCC
>JAFPVN010000171.1 GCA_017395275.1 Candidatus Methanomethylophilaceae archaeon
ACGGTGAGGATCATCAGCGTGGCGAAGATCATCCCGGAGATGAGCAGCAGCGTGCCTATGCCCTTCTGGATCAGCGGATGGAACATCACATCCCTCCGAACATCCTGATGAGGGCGGCGATGCAGTACACAGCACCCACGGCGGCCAGTCCTCTGAGTATGATGCTCACAGGACCGCCCCCAGCCAGTACACGCAGTACGCACACGCGCATACGAACAGGGCGAACACGCACCCGCAGGCGAGGACATCGCGGACCCTCATCAGGCGTACCTCCTGTGGAGAAGCTTCAGCTTCTCGGCGAGGATCTTCCCGTCATCGGTCTCATCCCCTTCGGGCATAAGGTACTCCAGATACGGTTCGGGATCGAGGATGCAGTCGGCGAATCCCTCGAATCCCACTTCCGAAAGCGAACACTCGTTGCCGTGCTCGTTCCATCTGACGTAATCCCAGTAGTCGGAGAACCACTTCAGGCAGGCGGGGTCTTTGGCCATCCTCACCAGTCTCGGATCGGGTCTGCCGTTCCTTTCGTCCAGATACAGGGAACGGAGGATGTCCACGGCCTGGGGCGAGGGTTTCCTGTCCGCTTCCGCGAACATCCTCTCCCGGTAGTCATACCAGTCCTCTTCCTCGGGCGGGAATACCTTCTTTTCGGGGAACGTTCCCAGGAACAGGTGGCGCTTCCCGTCGTAGGCGAACGCCAGCCACTTCCCGTACCCGTCGGGGCAGACGAATCCCCTGTCGTAGGAATCCTTCCAGAGCAGGGTGTTCCTCAGATCCTCCCCGCGTCCGTAGGCTATGTCGATGTAGTCCTCGTAGACCTCTTCGGGGATGAATCCGGGCCTGTACTCCTTCCCGCGGTGGATCATGACCTCACCTTCCTGGATCTCGATGCGGGTTTCCTCTGGATCTTCTCCACGGTTATCTCTTCGAGATAATCGTCGGACGGCGCATCGCCGCGTTCCCACTCGCGCATATACTGTCTGTCCGCGATCTCCAGGGCCTCATCCTCGGAATCCGCGGACACGGTATACCTGGACGGACTCCAGTGGTAGGTGACTGTGTATTTCGCCATCGTCACTCCCTCCGGAAGATCATGCGGTCGCCTCCAGGTGATGCACGCCCTGTTCGTCGATGCGGCAGCAGGGCTTCCCCTTCTTCATCCACTCGTAGCCGGTCCAGACCATGAGGGGGTGGAGGAAACCGCTGTCGCGGTATCTCCTGAGCAGGTTCTTTCCCGCTTTCTCCATCTCCTTCTCGGTCCCGCAGAATTGCACAGGATAGTCGCCGTCGGGGGAATCGCAGAACACCCAGGTGTTCGACTCCACTCAATCCCTCCCGTACTGGCGGCACATGAACACCTCGTCCTTGACCTTGTACTTCACGGGTTCGACCAGGATGTCCCTCTCGACACCGAGGCCGAAGGGCGGGAACCTGACCTCCTGGAGCTGTTTCAGGGTGACGTAACCCCACTCCCAGAGCAGTTTGCCGGGGGCGAAGTCGTCGGGCAGTCCGAGGGTGCAGAATCCGAAGAACATCCAGTCGCCGTCGGGCCTGGGTTCTCCCTCGGTGATGAGCCATGTCGCCGCGCTTCCTCCGAAGTATTTCACGACGATCTTGGCATCCCCGCCCTTCCCGTCCTGGGAGTAGAGGGGGTATTTCTTGAACGCTTTCTCGATCTGTGCTGTCATCAGTTGCATTGTCATTTCCTCCTTTTGAGTTTTAAAGGGTTTTTAGAAATCAGTTTGGCAGAAGGGGATTGGAGCCTCTTCAGATCGGAGATTATGGAATCCATCTCGGCCTTGAGTTCGGGCAGTCCGTCCATGTCGTCGTCGTAGATGTCGTGGATGAGCTGGTTGAAGTTCCCGGACCTCATCTCCGAGTAGGCGTAGTCCGCCGCCCTCTGTATGGCATCGTCCAGCGTCTCGCAGTTGTCCATGGCATCGCGGAAACCGTAGGGATCGTAGTCCTCCCAGAAGTAGGCTATGCGGTAGGACAGGTCGCGCATCCTCCTGTCGCGTTTCCGCTCCAGGAAGTCCATCAGCATCTCACCCCGTACACCTTGGCCTTGAGTCCGGTTCTCTTGAGTTCGCGCTTCATGGCCTCGGCTTTCGCCTGTGACGAGAAACTTCCTTTCACTGCGCCGTCCACCCTGACCTCGTAGATCGGGCTGCCCTTCTTCCTCTCCGCGGCGGGAGCGGGTTTCGGTGCCTGCTTCTTGGGTTCGGGTTTCTTCGGCTGCGGTTTGGGAACTGGCTTCGGAGCGGTCTTCGGTGCCGGTTTCGGAGGAGCCTGGGTCTTCTTTACGGGATAGCCTTTCGCCATCTCCCTCAGCCTCTTCTCGACCAGCTTGTATTCCCCGTAGGTGATGCCGAACCTCTCCCATCCGCTCCAGTGTTCGGAGTAGACGGAAAGGTAGCAGTGACGGAATATCGAGAGCAGTTCGGCACCCTCATCGGGATCTCCGAACATCCTCTCCATGTCGGCGGCGGTCATGTGTGGGATCTTCCTGCCGTCGTAGGGCTGGTAGTACCACTGACCGGCTTTCTCCATCCCCGTCTCCAGCATCTCCAACAGCACGCAGAAGTCGTGCATCGAGCCGTAGATCATGTCTGCCACGGACGGTTTCGGATCGGGCTTCGGAACAGGCTTCGGCTTGGGTTTCGGAGGCTCCGTCGGACCGTAATCGTCGATGGTCGGCTGTCTCTTGGGGACGGGTTTCTCCTCAGGCACCTTGCCTCCCTTGGGAATGGGGAACACGAACCTCTTGTCATCTGGTCTCTCCTGTATGCGGTATGCGTAGGAGATCGGTTTGCCCAGGTCACTGCCTGATATGATGAGGAATCCGTTCTCGATGCGGACATCCTTGACATCCCCTATCAGGACGCACCCGGAACCGCCCTGGCCCCTGCCGTCGTTGTAGTCGTCGTTGTAGGACAGGGTGACCTTCCCCTCGTAGATCCCGCCGCCGTAGGACAGGGCGCGGATTATCACGTTGCCCTTGTAGGCGTTCTCCGTGTCCACCAGCTTCCCGTTGTCGATGATCGAGAACGGGTAACCGAAGACGTTGGTCTGCATATCCACTCTGGGTTTCCCGCCCTTGTTGAAGTACCTGACCGCACCCTCCGCCCTCTTCCTGAGGACCTTCATGTCGGCCTCGCCGTCGTAACGGTAGGAACCCCACTCGGACCTGGAGATGATCGGGTCGTCGTCCAGGTCGCGGTAGTACTCGATTCCGCATATCCCGCACCTCATCACCGCATCGGGACCCCATTTCCCCAGGTACTGCTGGGAACGGGTGTCGCCGCATATCGGACAGTACCTCATGTCAACGCCTCCTGAAGATGCCCGTGATCCTGTCGAGGATGGGGTGCGGACGTGTGCGGTTGAAGGACTGCTGCGGGGGATTCCCGGTAAGATATGAACCTTTGGTGCAGAACACCTTCCTCTTCCCGGTATACGGGTTCTCGCGGATCGTCTTGGAGTAGTACGCCCCGCATTTGCCGCATTGGATGTGGTTGATCGCCACGAACTCGTCCCGGAGGTCGTATGTCTGGACGGTGTACTCCTCGGCTATCTTCCTGGAGTTGCAGTAGGGACAGGCCATGTCAGCGCCTCCTGAGACGGGCCAGCAGGCCCTTCCTCTTCCTGTTCTCCGACGTGACCGAATCGAGGTCCACGGGTTCGCCGTAGACATCGTAATGGACTACCCTGGCGAATCCGAAGTAATAGCCTCCCCCGATCTCTGGAGCGCAGTCCTCGGTCACCGACTCGTAGATGTACTTGTCGTCGTCCAGGCCCTCCAGGAACGCCATTATCGCATCGTAGTTCTCGTCGTCCGAGTACCTGTCGAAGTGGTTCCTGTCCTCCCAGACCGCCGAGACGGATCCGTCGTTGCCCTGGGAGACGGTATCGGGCTGGTCGTCCAGCTTCTTGAGGAAACGGAGGAAGTGCATCCCCTCCTCGGGGGCCACCGTCACTCCGAGCGAAGTGTAGCAGCTCATAGTCCCCCTCCGAAGTCGCCGCGGTCCGTGATGGCGTTCGCCATTATGCGGATGTCCTCCCTGTCGATCTTCAGTCCGAGACTGTCGCGGAAGTGGGTCAGGTACGATTCCATCGCGCCATGCACTCCGAAGAATGCGAGGTAGTTGGGGTCGTATACCGCTCTCACTTCCGCGATCAGGGACTGTGCCGTGTACCTCTCTGAAAGGTACTGACCCAGACTCCTGATGTCCTCCATCTCCGAGCCGTTGGGTGTCCTGTTGGGTGACATCACCGGCTCCTCTCTGTCCGTGCATCCGCGCCTGCAACTCTGGCAGTCGCCTCCGCACCTCTTTCTCAGTTTCATCTTCTCGCCTCTTTTCAAATCGTTTAGCTCCTGCGGTACTGGTCGTTCCCGCAGCGGAAGATCGCGTGGATGCGGTCGAGACCGTCATGGTCGTGGACCCTCATCCTGACCTCCCTCTTCTTCTGCCTGGACAGTTCCCTGCCCAGTTCCTCGATTTCAGCTACGCTTCCCTGATACTCCGCGAAGGTCACGCGGAGACCGTTGTCGTAGGTGAACGTGTACCATCTGCCGGCGTTCTTGGCCGCCTTGTCGTTCCTGTATTCGATTATCATTCCGTACCCCCTATCCAGATCGTCGCTAACGCGGCCAGAAGCCAGCCGAAACCCCGGCGGTAGTGGCAGGTCTTGATCGCCACGACCGCACCGATTATCTCGCCCGTGAGGACGATGGTCAGCCAGTTGGACTTCGCCCATTCCACGTACGGGGAGATTGTCTCGACAAGTTCCTCGAAGAATGCCGCGGCTGATTGAAGATCGAATGATGCCGCCATGTTGCCCTCCTTTGCCTCGTTTCACAAGGTTCCGGCAGAAAGCGGGGAAGGCAGGTTTCCCGATGATACCTTTATAAGACCGCAGAGGGTTCTTTGAGGTATGTTTGGGAAATCCGATAACAAGAGGCCTGCCCCGAAGGATATTTCCCCATACGGGGGGCTTGAGAACCTCACCGACGAACAGATCGAGAAGAACATCAGAGATTACCCCTACGTTATGGGTAAGCTCAAAGAATGATTGAATGCGTGTTGCATCTCAACCATTCCTCGATTTCTTCCCTGTTGTACAGACCCGATGCGACATCGATGATGAATGCAGCGGTAACAGTATCGTCATTCAGATCGTAGCCTCCGTTTCTCAGCAGGGCGATTGCCAGCTGGAACGCGGTCCTCTTGTTGCCTTCGACGAAAGGGTGGAAATTGGCGATATAATCAATGGCCATAGCCGCCTTGGAGAAGCAGTCCGGACAGAGTTCTATCCAGTCGCAGAAACTCTCGAATGCCATCGGATTGATGACCGCATCTTCGAGACCTCTTTCCCTCTCTTCTCCGGAAGTGGCGATTGCCAGATGGTGTATGCGTAGGATACGCTGAACACATCTTTCGTGTTCCTCGCGAGGACTGTATGATGCCGTCGGCTCTTTCCTTCTGCCGAACAGTCCTCTCAGCCTACCGAACATACGTCTCGCCTCTCTCTTCCCTATCGTTCTCATGCTTTTTACCTTCTCTTGTTCCTTGTTTTCCTCCTCCCGGTCGTGCCGGGAGCCTTCTCGTTCACATTTCTTATCATCAGAACCTCACCA
>JAFPVN010000172.1 GCA_017395275.1 Candidatus Methanomethylophilaceae archaeon
GTCCTTCAGGATGTTCCTGAATCCCTCCCCCTTGAACAACTGCTGCACGTCATCGACGTCCATGATGTTCCCCAGCCTGTACTTCTCGGGACATGCCTTCCCGCAGGGGTAGACGTCGCCGTTGGGGTAGACGCATATCCATTTCATCAGGCACGACGAATGTGCGCAGTCCGAGATGTTGGGCGCGGTCAGGGATGACCTCACGTACTGGAAGTAAGGAAGAACGGGTATCGGCGCATCGGCGTCCGTGAGCCACCTGTCGAAGACCTCTATGCTGTTCCTGATGAATTTTTCCTGATCGAGATGCGTATCCCCGTTATCCAGTCCGCATCCCATCTTCAGGGACGGCGAGAAGTTGAACGGGACCCTCTGCTCGCGGAACTGCTCGTACATGTCCATCATGTTGTCCACGTTGCCTCCGTGGACGGTGGCAGACACCGAGAACATGTGTCCCTTCCTGACCATGTAGCGCAGGGTCTCCCCCAGCGCCTTCACGTCCTCGCCGGGACGGAGTCCGGCGCCGTAGTCGCCCTCGTACGAGACCCCCAGGTTCACCCTGTTGTCCCTGCAGAACTCTATGAAGCGGTTCCTCAGGAGCACCCCGTTGGTCTGGATGGTGTTCCCGCATCTGGTGATCGCCTTGCCGTAGTACCTCCTCTGGAGGTTGAAGGCGCGCTTGAAGAACTGGTCGCCGGCAAGGAGGGGCTCCCCTCCGTGCCAGAAGAAATGAGCTGAATCCGAACCCTCCCTCACGAGACGGATCGTCCTCTCCAGGATCTCGGGGGACATGACCTCGTCGGTGCATTCCTCCGGCCTGTGGTAACAGTGTCTGCAGCGGAGATTGCACCCGAGGGTGGGCTTCATTATGACGAGCAGGGTCTTGCCGGCCATGGGACCCTCCCGTTACGGGCTCCTGCAGGCTCAGAAGGGCCAGTAGCAGTAGTCGCAGCAGGTTCCGTCGGTACCGTATGCGCAGCACACGAGAACGATGGCGAGCACGGCGATGAGCTCGATGCAGCAGTGGACACCGCAGCAGGAGTAGCACATGGGGTCGCCGAAGTGGGGATCGCCCTCGACGATTCCGTCCTTGGGCTTGTAGACGACGTGGGCGCTCGCGGGCAGGGACTGCTCCTCGTACTGCTCTGTCAGCTGCTCGGTGGTCTGCTCCTCGGTCTGCTCGACGGATGCTTCGGTAGTCTCGGTAGTCTGCTCGGTAGCGTTTTCGATGTCGGACATTTGCTCACCAATACCGACCTATGATGTCGGCCTAATGGGGGAACATAGCCCTCAGTATATTTTAAAGTTATCAGACGCGCAGCCCTGCGGGCATGCATAATGACGCTGGTATGACGCGCGGCACGGCAAACGCATTATAAATCGGCTACCCCATGCACTTCCGATGTTCGGTTACACGTTCCCCATCGAACCGATGATGACCAACGAGGAGCAGGCGGCCTACCGCGCTTATTACTGCGAGACCTGCCACCAGCTCCGCGACGGTTACGGAGTGATGTCGACGGTGATCGTCAGCTACGAGATGACCTTCGCCAGCATCATCCTCAACTCGGTGCTCGAGGGAGGGGTGATCGACAAGGAACCGAAAGCGGGCAAGCTGTGCGTCTTCAGGCACAGCGACAACCACACCGAGCTTCTCAAAAGGATGGCGGCGTACACCGTCCTCGTCGCCAACAACGGATTGGTCGACGACAAGCTTGACGGACCGTCGGTGAAGAGCAGCTTCGGTCTCCTTTGGCTGAACCGCTCCATCGAGCGCGCGAAGAGCGATTTCCCGCATTACGACGAGCTGATCATGAAGGGCTACGGCATCCTTAGGGAGAAGGAGGCGGCGGGCTGCAGCGACCCCGTGGAGATGGGTAAGGCATCCGCGGCTTCGATGATCTGGGTCTTACGCGAGATGGTCGGGGAGGAGTGGACCCCGGAACTGGAGGCGCTGTTCGAGGGGATGGGGATTTGGGTTTACGTCCTGGATGCCCTCGAGGACCTCGACGACGATTACAAAGGGCATCAGTACAACCCCTTCCTCGCCGGATGCAGCGACTTCGTCAGCGGGAAGCAGTACATCGAATCGAACATCTACCGCATCTCGGAGATACTCAACGGCATCATCAGCGGGATACAGCGCGCATACCTCTCCGTCAGGGAGAGGATGAAGGCCAACCAGACCGTCACGGACAACATCATCTACCAGGGCATACCGGTGGCCGTCAGGAGGGTCATGGCCGGGGAGTCCAAGATGCAGCCGTCCTTCAGGAACCTCTTCTCCGGTAGGATCAACAGGTCGATCGGATCCTCATTCTGAGCGGTTGATAATCTCCATCTGGAGGTTCGACATGACGTCCAATGCCTTGGCGTTCATGGATTCGTCCGCCGCTCCGGTGCATCTCGCATCTATGATGATAGGCACGTTGGGGAAGTTCGCCCTGAGGAGCACGGCATTGGAGATCACGCATATGCTCGACACCAGTCCGCAGAGCTCGAAGCTCTCGATATCCTTGTACTTGGATACTCTGGCACATAGCTCCTCGCTCCCGAAGCGGTCCTTGTATATCGTGTTGCCGTCGTCGGCGTACTTCGCCACCTTCCCGTAGATTGCGCGCCCCTTCTCGTCGGAGCAGTGCTCGATCGGAAGGTGCTTCCCCTCGAGCGTGTCCGCGTAGCCGTCATGCTCGTGGCAGTCCTTCGTGAAGAGGACGAGGTCGTTCCTCGCTAGATACTCCTCTATCTTGGAGCAGATCGGTCCCTCGAGGTCCTTGGCCTTCTCGAAACCCAGCGCTCCGTCCACGAAATCGTTCTGATAATCCACCACGATGAGGGCTTTCATGAACGTGCATCGGTTCCGCACTTAATAGAGTATGCCCGGGATCATGCACGATTCGGACGGGAAATCGATTAACTTAATATCCGCGCCCGTCCATCGAATGACCATGGCATACTATCAGAGACCCGAGGTCGAGGACATCGACGACGACAGCAGGATCATCCGCTTCCGCTGCTACAATCCCAGGAAGATCACGGGTTCGAGGATAGCAGCCATAGTCGGGCAGAACGAGCATTCGTCCGAATTCAGGGCGGCATGCGAGATCGCAGGACTGTACAGGGAGCCTCCGAGCAAGTTCACCGAGGCAGGGAACGTGATGGAACCCGTCATCAGGGAGTACATCAGGGAGAACAGTGCCAGATACATCGGGGATGCCCTCGGCAAGGGGGAATTGGGCGTCGAGGATCCCGTCCCCGCCAAGGAATGCTCCTACGAGCACTTCCCCGAGGCCGCGCCCTTCGGGGGAATGGTCGACGGATGGGTGAACCTCGACGGGAAGCACGCCGCGGTATTGGAGATAAAGACCGCCAGCAACAGGTCCGACTGGTTCGGACCCGATGGCGAGGAGATCGTACCCCCGAACTACCTCCTTCAGACCTCGCTCTACTGCGACCTCTCGGGAATGAGGAAGATAGTGTTCGTCGTCGGATTCCCCGAGGAGGAGGACTACGAGGCCCCTGAGGAGTGGATTCCCAACGACGACAACGTGATAGTGCGCATAGTCGACCCCGTGCCCATGGCCGATTACAAGAAGCAGGCGCTGGAGTGGTACGACAAGTACATCAGGAAGGGCATCACCCCCAAGTGGACGATGGACGACACCTACGTGGTGGACGAAATCCTGAAGAGCGCAGGTTACTGATCCTTCTTCCTCTCGCCGTTGATGTACAGCCTGTAGGCGGGTATCAGGATCCCTCCCAGACCGTTGCCGATTATGATCAGGATTATGAAGACCGCGGCGTCGAGGTTCCACATCATTGCCGACGTGAAATAGTACATGTCCGCGATGGAGTGCTCGAATCCCGCCATGATGAACACGGGGACGGCGACGAACGTCGCGAGGAACGATCCCTTGGACTTGTGGAAGTCCACGGCGATGTACATCAGCATACCGCACATCACTCCCTTCATCAGGGTGTTGAACACGGTGTAGAGATCGGAGAAATCGAGGCTGTCTATCTTCGCCTGGCACATGCTGACCGCGCCGTCGAACTGGAACGCGTAGCCGATGAAGAGACACCCGACGAGGTTGCCTATGAGGCCCGTAGCCACCTGCAC
>JAFPVN010000013.1 GCA_017395275.1 Candidatus Methanomethylophilaceae archaeon
AGGTGAACCTCTATCGCTGGCAGAACGCGGAGGACCTCTGGAGCGGGAATGTCCCGATCATGGAGTATCCCCCGCTGGCACTCCTGTTCTTCGCGATCCCGCGCATCTTCGCGGACACCCCCATGGGCTACAACCTCTTCTACGTCGCCGAGACCTACGTGTTCACCATCGTCGGCCTCTTCCTGGTCCGCCGGATCGCCGAGCGCCTGGGGGCGAACCAGATCAGGGCGATGACGGCCTATGCCGTCCTGATGCTGATGTTCCTCCAGTTCGTGGCCGACCGCTACGACATCTTCCCGGCGGTGCTGACCATCGCCTCGTTCTACTTCCTGCTCCAGAAGAAGTACCACTGGGCCTTCATCATCCTCGCCGTGGCGACGCTGACCAAGCTGTACCCGGCCATGTTCTTCCCGATATTCCTCGTCCCGCTCCTGCTGGACAGGGACTGGAGGGGCGCGTTCACGGGCTTCGCGCTGTACGCCGCAGTGGGCACGGCGGTCGTCGGCGTGTGCTGGGCCATCGACCCGGAGCTCATCCTGAACTTCCTGCACTACCACTCAGACCGCCCCCTGGAGATAGGGTGCGTGGCGGCCACGCTCATCTACCCGTTCTCCATGCTCGGCCTGACCGACACGTGGATCCTGCCCGCCACCGACCCCGGCAGCTTCGGCTCCGACGACCTCATGGGGGCGGTGCCGGACGCCGTCGCCCCGCTGCTGACACCGCTCATGGTGGGCGTGGTGATTGCCTACATCACGTACTACTGGCTGATAAGGAAACACGCAGGGGAGACCGACGACAGGGTTGTCCTCATCCTGGGCGCGACGATATGCGTGATGCTGGCGTTCATGATATTCGGGAAGGTGTTCTCCTCCCAGTACCTCATATGGGTGGTCCCGTTCGTCGCGCTCATAGTGGCGGTTTCTCCCGACGAGCAGTTCGACAAGCGCCTGCTCTGGCTCTTCATAGCCATGTTCGCGCTGACCCAGGTCAACTTCGCCTACATCTACGGCTTCCTCGGCGGCGGGACCAGCATCAACGACATCGCCATGATCTCTATGCTCGTCCGCAACCTGATGGTCATCGCGGCCATGGTCCTCGTGCTGAAGGAGATGGGACGCATATCCAGGGACTACACGGGGCGCCTGCTGCCCAGGATAGTCAAGCCGCACGGCGAGCGAACTGGTTCCTTATTTATATCGCATACACGCATGCAATTCCTCGATAACATGAGCTTTATGGACAAAGCCATCTACAAGACGAAATCCTTCACTCAGAACACCCAGAGCAAAGCGAGCGAATCTGCTGCCACCAACAAGCTCAACTCCCAGATAAAGGACGAGAAGAAGAAGGTCAAGGACCACTTCGCCATGATCGGGAAGGAGTACTACAGGTACGCCGGCGACCAGGACAAGACCCACCTCGACGAGATGGACCGCCTGGTCGACGAGGTCAACGACAGCAGGAAGAAGATCGAGGAGCTCGAGGCCGAGATCGAGGAGATCAAGGCGAAGGCGGAGGCCGAGAGGGAGGAGTCCAAGAGGATCGCCGAGGAGAGGATCCGCAGGCGCCAGGAGCTCGATGCCATGGAGAAGGAGGAAGACAGGGCCAGGAAGGCCGGTTCCTCCACGAAGTCCTC
>JAFPVN010000173.1 GCA_017395275.1 Candidatus Methanomethylophilaceae archaeon
CCTTGGATAGCCGGCTTCCTCCTTCTTCTCCCTGACGCGCCTGAAGAAACCGTCGAATGCCAACGATACCCTGGTGCTCACGTTCGTCAGCACCTGCGAGTACACCTCCTTCAGTTCCGTGTGTTCCTTCTTGAAATCGGTGATGTGCTTGTTCAGATCGAATTCAGAGGGATGCTTCTGCCCGTCCTCGTGTGCCTTCTTGCATGTTTCGAGGAGATGGTTGTACAGGAAACAGCAGCGTCCGAGCGTATTCAATAATGCCTTCTCCTGCGCCCTGTTCGGATATAGGCGTATGACGACCGTCCTCATCTGCGGCATCCGATCCCTCCTGTATTATTCTACGTTCCCGCCGTATTTAAGTTTAAGTCTCTTCTCTTCCAGTTGCTTTCGGGTCGCTATTTTTCAAAGGGTTTCAATGGGACTATCATCCTTTATAACCATAACGCCATCCGCATACATGGACTGCATCAAGAAGAAGGTCAGGGAGGAGATCGCCAGAGGATGGATCGGAAGCAATCTGGAGTGTCCCTATCACCCGTGCCACTACGAGGGCCAGGACTGCACCTTCTGCTACTGTCCGTTCTACCCCTGCAACGACAGGCGCTACGGCTTCGACCTCTACAGGAAGAAGTTCGACGACTATGTATGGGACTGCAAGGACTGCCTGATGATCCACGACCAGGATGTGGCGAAGCACGTGATGGCGCGCATCAAGGAGATGGGCATCACCGAACCCGACGACCCGAGGATAAAGGACATCTTCCCCGAGGCATCGGAGATCTACGAGAAGAAGAGATCATCCGCCTGACGCGACGCGGACCGCATCCACCTTCTCGTCGTCGCTGATGACGGTATCCGAAGGTACCGGGACGCCTTCCATTATGTACAGGTAGGAATCGGGATAGAATCCCCAGGACTGCATGAGGGAATCGATCCTTCCGTTCCCCTCGTAGTCCTTTCCGCCGACGGTCACATGCGCCATTTCTCTTCCTTCCCGGACAGCGCCATGGCGTTCTCCTTCTGGCGCTTCTTCTCGAACGCATCCCTGTAATGCTTGTCGACATACTTGTTGATGAAGTCGAGACGGTCGGTGGTCACGATGTAATGGTGGAACACCAGCCACACCACCGCGATCAGAAGCACCGCGAACTGGGTCATTATCGGGATCTGCGGGATGTACATCAGGTCCAGCAGGAAGTCGATATTGTAGAACAGCACCGCGACGCCCACGAGCAGGAACGTGAGGATGACGGGCCTGATGTCCCTGTCCTCCCTCGGGGGCTTGTCGGTGCTTAATATCTTGGTGTAGGGCTGCACAACCAGCAGCTGCATGGCGCCGGTCAGTCCGAGGAACATGATCATTATTGCGCTCGCCATCCTCTGGTTGAGCTCGCCCACGATCTCCTTCTCGTCCCACTTGGCGTCCCATGCGGCGGGGTCGTAATCGCCGAACACGCCCGTGTCGGCGAAATTGAACACCAGCACGTAGATCGCCAGCGCGCATATCCCCGTCCAGATGGCCGTGGGGATGGTGTACCGCAGCACTCCGGGCAACACAAGGTCCTTGTTGTCCCCGGGGTGGGCCCAGATGGCCATGAAGAACGCCGACACCGTGGTGGCGAAGAAGCTGTAGTAGAAGTTCTGCACGGGCGTGAAAGGCGCGGAGAGCGTCATGATCAGCCCGAACGCTATGATTATCGCCAGGGCGAAGTTCCTGGAGATATATATCTTGAGGATGTCCCTCATGCCGGAGACGGTCTTCTTCCCCTCCACGAGCGATGCGGGAAGTGCGGAGAAGTCGTCGCCCACCAGGACCATGTCTGCCACTCCTCTCGCGGCACCGGAACCGCTCTCCAGTGCCACGCCGACCTGCGCCTTCTTGAGGGATTTCACGTCATTGACGCCGTCCCCGACCATGGCCACGTACCTGCCCTGCTTGCGCAGGGAGTCGATGACCATCTCCTTCTGGTCGGGCTTCATCCTCCCGAAGATGTTGGTCTCCAATGCGGCCTTGTCGAACTCCTCGGTGTCCATCTTGGCCAGCTCTTCACCCGAGATGATCCCCCTGGTGCCGGGGATGTTGGCGATCGTGAACAGCGCATCGACGGTAGCGGGGTCGTCGCCCGATATGACCTTGATGTCCATGTTGTTCCTGAGGAACACGTCGATGGTCGCCCTGCAGTCCGGACGGACCTCGTCCTCTATGGCGAACAGGGCGAGGGGCCTCAGCTTGGGGAGGTTCTCCAGAGTCAGGAGGTCCACCTCCTCTTCGCTCTCGGCGAACAGGACGGTCCTGAGCCCCTTGTCCGAATACAGCCTGTTCTGGGCGAAGATGTCCGACGAGTTGTCGGTGTGCGGAGCGAGGACCGACGGGGCTCCGAGGAAGAACCTCCTGTCGCCTCCCGGCATCCTGATCTGCGCGGCGCTGTACTTGCGGGCGGATGTGAACCTTATCTCGCTGACGGCCTCGCAGGCCTCGGCGCCGAACTTGTTCTCCAGCGCGTCGATGGTCCTGTTCTTGCCGCCTATGGATCCGACGTACTGCCTGATGGCTTCCTGGTAGTCCGCGGTGCCGAAGGTGTACGCCTCGTTGAATGTGAGTTTGTTTGTGGTGATCGTACCGGTCTTGTCCATGCAGACGGTGTCCACGTGGCTGAGGGATTCCACGGCACCGGACTCCTGCAGAAGGACGCCCTTGTCCGCCATCCTGACGGCCGCGATCATGTACGTTATGACTATCAGCAGGAACAGGGCGATCGGGACGATATCGAGGATGATCGCGATGGTGGCGACGACCTCGTTGATTGTCTTCCCGAGGATGATCTCCCCTATGGCGGCGATGACCGACATGATCAGTGCCAGTATCATGAGGATCATGGTGATCGTCTGGGTCTCCATCTGCAGCGGGGTCTTCTTGGAGACGTTCTTCTTGGCGGTGGACATCAGCTGCGACGCAAACGAATCTGAACCGAACGCGTCGACCCTGAAGTATCCCTCCCCTGCGATGCAGAACGATCCCGAGTATATCTTGTCGCCGATGTTCTTCCTGACCGTGTCCGATTCGCCCGTAAGGAGCGATTCGTCCATCTCCAGATAGCTCTGCTCCACCAGCTCCCCGTCGACCAGGGCCTGCTCCCCGGGGGAGAGCACCCCTCTGTCGTCCTTCACGATCTCGGTCTGGTCTATGGTCACGACCTGACCGTCCCTGAGGACGTTAACCTTCGGTCTCAGCAGGAGGGCGATCTTGTCCAGACGCCTCTTGGCCTTGCACTCCTGGAACGTGGCGATGAAGGTGTTGATGAAGATGACCCCGGTGGCTGCGAGGGCGTTGAGCGCCTCGTCCAGCACGATGAGTATGACACCGAGCACGAACAGAATGAC
>JAFPVN010000174.1 GCA_017395275.1 Candidatus Methanomethylophilaceae archaeon
ATGTACATGGTCTTGACGTACTCCTCCCTGCTGGGGGTGCGAGCCATCTTCAGTATCCTGCCGTACCTTCCTTTTCCGAATCCGCGGGCCTTGGTCTCGAACTCCTCCTGGAGCTCGTATGCCGCTGAGTCTTCCTCTGCCATCTTATCGTTCTCCACCGCATTGCGGTCTGCCGTCCTCGTTACCACTGAAAGGTAACTAACGCAGAATGTCCCCTTTAACTAAGTAATCATTATAAAGGTTTCGTCAAGGAGGGGGTACCGGAAGGGGCCCCAGGGCGGCTGGATGCCGGGGGGGGCGTCCCACCTCCGTCCCCATACCTATAACCGTTATATACGGGTGGCCGATTGACATTCATCCTCAAGGGGTGTGAACCATGGAAGAAGAGGTATTGTGCAACGTAGAGATCGTCAAGGAAAACAACGACTTCATCATCAAGATCCAGAGCGATCTCGGCGGATCCAGGGAATACAGGTCCAACAACTTCGAGGAAGTACTGGAGCAGCTCATGCAGGACCTCCAGGAAGAGTTCGAGTCCCTCTGAACCGGGTGGTACCATGGCAGACAGCATCAAACAGATCAACGACGTGCTGGATATGCTGGCGGAGGACACCTCCGTCCCCAGGAACATCAGGAAGGGCGCCACCGACGCCAAGGCCAGGCTCATGAACACCAAGGAGCCCATGGACGTCCGCGCCACCAGCGCCATCGTCTTCCTCGACGACCTGGCCAACGACCCCAACATCCCCCTGCACGGCAGGTCCCTCATCTGGAACATCATCAGACTGCTCGAGGTCCTGAGCCAGCAGAAGCGATTCTTCCTTCTTTGCATTCGACCCCTCCCCGTTCGGGGAGGGGGAATCACATCGTTCCATCAGGACGACCCATCTGCCGTTCTTCTTCGATCCCTCCCTGCGGAGGATGCCCTTGGACCTGAGCGATGCCGCCACGGCCAATGCAGAGTTCAGCGAGATCCCGATTATCCCCGCCGCCTCCTTCAGCGTCATTTCAGGATCGGAGCCAAGCAGCGAGACGAGGCGGAGCTCCTTGTCCGACAGCTTTGGAACCGTCCCTACCCTCCTAAGCTGTTAACCATTGTACGAGTTTGCGAGCCTTTGGCGGGTCCACTGGCGAAAAGGACGGGTAGTCCGAGGGTCCTTCGATGTTGATAATCAGGGAACCGTTGTTGACAGGATCGGCGCGCGGTCCGTTGACTCTCGGGGCACCGTATTGTAGAAAGGGCTCGATTCTGAACGGCATGGCACCCAAATTCGGCCAAACCTTACCTTCCAAGGCCCTGGTGGCCCGTATCTGCGGAAGATCGACGACATCACAGTCGGAAATCAGCGGGGTGTGAGGATGGACATAGCGAAGAAATCATTCCTCGTCATTGTTTTGACTTGCAGCTTCATGTTCGCATGCCTCACCGCATCCATGGAGGTCGATGCCGCCAATAGCTCGTTCACGTATTACGACTATGATGGGACGTTGAGGAGTGACCTCACCATTACACTCAACCCAGACTATATCCACGTGATCAACGAGCCGGATTGGAATGACGACGGCGTCCTGTTCACATACTGGACGACCGAGCCTGACGGGGAGGGACAGAGGTACTACCCCGGGCAGCTCTTCCAGGCCGATGGGTCGAATCATGCTTTCTATGCCAACTGTACGGAGGCCCCCCAGGGAACCTATACGGTCACGTACCATACGTATTCGTACGATGATGGCGGAGAGACC
>JAFPVN010000014.1 GCA_017395275.1 Candidatus Methanomethylophilaceae archaeon
CAGGCACACATCGGAATCTGGCACATCCTTCCTTCCCCCGCCCCTGACGGTTATGTCCGTGTCTATTACTTCGGCGATCCTCCTTCCGCAGACTATGGCGCGGGGCAGGCCGAGGGCTATGTGCGCCAGAAGGATGAACGATGATACCACATACAGGATGTACGACGAGTACACCACCATGTTGGAGAAGGTGTACAGTGCATCGTCCGGCGATGCGGCCGCTATGATGAGGTTGGCTCCGAGGAGGTATATCGCCACCGTCAGGGCGTTCTGCACCACCCCGTTGAACGGGCTTGTGAACGCCATCAGACGGAGTGCGTAGAGGTTGTTGTTGGTGAGCTCATCGTTGGCCTCGTCGGCCTTGCGGTTCTGATAGTTCTCCGCGTTGAACGCGCGGATGACGCGGACACCCGACAGCCCCTCCCTCACGGTGCGGTTCATCGAATCAGTGTAACCCTGGACCTTCCTGTAACAGGGGATCACGTAACTGAGCATGAATATCTGGACGATCACGATGGCAGCTATCCCCACCGCCGTGACGGCGGTCCACTCCATGCTTCCCGTGGCCACCTTGGTCAGCGCGATGTAGACCATGACCGGGACCTTGACAATGAGCTGTGACGTCCTCGCCACTGCAAGCTGGACCTGCGTGACGTCGTTGGTGGAACGCGTGATGAGGCTGTATATGTCGAACCTACTCATCTCCTCCGGCGAGTACGACTGCACTTTCCTGAACTGCTCCCTGCGCAGGATGTTGGCGAACTGGGCCGCGACGTATGCGGCTATCCCCCCAGCGACGAACGAGCACAGCACACTGCCCACCGAGCACAGGATCATGGCGACGCCCTCGTCCATGATGGCGTCGGCAGGACTGCCGTCGCTTAACAGGACGGTAATCCTGGACATGTAACCCGGGATCTCTAGGTCGAACCATACCTGCGCCGCTATGAACAGAGCCATGACGGCGATGAGTATCCAATGCCATCCCTTCATCAAACGCAGTATGTTCATCCTGACCTCGAGTGATAATCGCTCTTTTAGTAATAGAACTGTTGGATGATGTATCCCAGAATTATGGTAGGGTGATGCACGATGCGAAATTGGTTGGATAGATAGATAGTGATGAGGACATGATGATCGTAAACGACATCAAGCCACCGCACCATGCATCGACTATCGAATAGAATGTTCAGTATATAATGATACCGAAAATAATTCAATTTTTTTAAATACTATCCGAATTGTATGAAAAGCAGAGGAGACCCGGCCGGATCCCCAATCCGACCGAGTTAAAGCCCCGCGCACAATGGAGGAATGAGTGCGAAGATAGTATATTGTGCGCTTGACTTCTCTCTATGGATGGATATATCATCCAACTATATAATACAAACGGAAGCCCCGGAAATCGTACCCGAAAAACAACGGAAAAATGATAAAATGGGGAAGGAGGGCCCTTATTGGGCCGCTTCCTTAATCCTTCCGACGACGAAGGACTTGTCCATGCTCGCGAGGAAGTTACCGAGCCTCGGACCCCTCTCCTGAGAGATCAGGATGCGGTAGAGCGTCTTGAACGCTCCCTTGGTCCCTATGGGCGATGCCTTGCCGGCCTCTGAGATTGTCTGGCCGATGGCCTCGGCGTCCCATGCCATGGCATCCATCCTCGATGCGAGGTCCTTCAGGAACGCCTTCTCGTCATCCGTGAGGTCCACGGAGGGCATCTCCTTGGCGACTGAGAACCTGTACTTGGAATCGGCGAATCCCTTGTCCAGCCAGTACTTGGCCGTCTCCGCCCTCTTCCTGATGGCGGCGAGATCCTCCTCCGTCGCTCCCTCGAGATATCCGGTGCGCCTGAGGATGTCGAACACGCCGTCCATGTCCTCGGACATCTGGACGAGGTTCACCAAGTGTCCGTAGGGCACCTGCACGGGCTGCTTCGCGGGAAGCTTGTTGTTCTTGGATATCTGGTATGCGCGGACGGAGTTCTCCTCGGCCTCGGTGTATCCGCCGGCGTAGTTCAGGCGCTCCATGCGGTCGAACTCGTCGCAGATGATCGGCATACCGTCGGTGTAGTCGTAATCGATGGACTTCTGGGGGTTGACCCTGAGGAACAGGTACTTGACGACCTCCGGAGGGTTCATGTTGATGGCCTCCAGACCGGTGACGACGGATCCCTTGGACTTGTGCATCTGCTGGACCTGTCCCTTGCTCTTGAACTGGACAAATTCGTAGGGGATCGGGTACGGCGGCTCGCCGTCGAAGATCTCCTTGACGAGGACCTCTCCGGAATCGTAGGATCCGCCGGCAGCGGCGTGGTCCTTTCCGAAGGGCTCGACGGATGTGCCGAAGAGCTTCCACTTGGCCGGCCACTCGAGCCTCCACGGAAGCTTGCCCTCTCCCTTGGTGATGTCCGCCTTCCCGTGGTGACCGCACTTGCACTGGTATTCTACGTACGGGTAGCTGTAGGAGTCGATGATGGGGTCGGTGAACTTGCCGCACTTCTCGCACAGGGGGGTGAACGGTGCCCAGTCGGGCTTCATCTCCCTTCCGGTGACCTTGTGGAGGATCTCCATGGCCTTCTCGCGTCTCTTGAACGCCTTGTCGGTGGCGTCGGCGAACTTGCCCTGCCTGTACAGCTCGTGCACGTAGTGGACCTCGCACTTGACACCTATCTGCTTCATGGCCTCGATGAAGGGCTCGACGTAGTGGTGGGCGTAGCTCTTGTGCTTTCCGCACACGCAGGGGATGTCGCAGAGCGGGACGTTGACGTACTTCTCGTACTCCTCTGGAAGGAACTCGTACATCTTCCTGAGAGGGTCGAACGAGTCGACGAGATAGATCAGCCTAACTTCCTTACCCAGATTCTCCAGGGCGCTGCGCACGGATTCCCCCGTGACCGCTTCCCTGAGACTGCCGACATGGATCTCACCCGAGGGACTGATACCCGTTGCGATGAGAGGCTTGTCGCATTTGGATGCGATATCCTTCGCGATTACATCTGCCCAGTGCATACTAATCGGCCCGTATATCCCCTTAATATATTTAAGAGGGGCCGTCCAGAAGCGGAGGATGAGGCAGTGCTCCCGCCCACGGGTACCGCATCATGTACCCTCGCGAAAGGGGCTTTCCGCGGTAGAAGGTTTATATAGGGAACATAAAATAGGGGACTCCATGGCAAAGAAGAACGAGGGCGGAGGTTTCTCTCAGTCGGCAGGACTCATGAGGTATTTCGATTCCGAGGACACCGACAAGGCATTGAAGATCTCGCCCAAAGCGGTCATCGGTTTCGCGATTGCGGTCGTAGCCGTAGTCGTCCTTCTCACTATCTTCGTCCCGATGAACTGATACCGGCACGATAAACCCTCAACGACATAAGGCCGAAGGCATCGTCTTCTTCCGGGATCAGAGCTTGTCCTGGTCCGACACGACGTAGTCCGTCTTGTACTTCTTGCGGTACAGTATGGACAGTATCGGCGGCGCGATGATCGTGGTGGCTATGCACATCAGGACGATGATCGCGTACATCTCCGGGCTGACGGCGGATCCCTCGTCCACCATGATCTTGGTTCCGATGAGGGCGACGATGATACCGACCTCTCCCCTGGGCATCATACCGCATCCGATGATGTTGAGCGACGAACCCTCGATGTGGGGCTCGGCGATCTTGGCACCCAAGGCGCATCCTATGTACTTGGTGAGGCACGCGAGGATGATGACGACGGCCGCCGTGATGAACAGCGAGGGCTTGTCGAAGAATATCTCGAGCTCCACGTTCATACCGACGTACACAAAGAAGAACGACACGAAGAAGGTGGAGAGGTTCTCGAACTTCTCCTCCAGCTTCCAGTCCCATGCGTACTCGGCGAACAGCATACCTCCGAGGAAGGAACCAATGATGGTCGCCAGACCGGCGAACTCCGCGAGATATGCGAACACGAGACACACCGCTATCGCGATGATGAACATGTTGAAACGGTACGGCAGGAAGTTGGGATCCTGCTCGATCTTCGCGGCGTTGTAGTCCTTCCATTTCTGGTGGATGGCGGGAACGATCTTCCCAGCCAGGAACAGCACGATAAGGACGAACGCCACAGCGATCAGGGTGACCTTGATGACGTCGACGAAGTCGATCTCCCCGGTCTTCGCCATACCGCTGACGATCGCCAGGACGATCATTCCCAGGATATCGTCGATGACCGCTGCCCCGATGATGATGCGCGACTCCTTGACATCCATCAGGCCCATGTCCTTGATGACACGCGCGGTGATACCTACACTGGTTGCGACCATGGCCGCACCCATGAACATGGAATGGTAGAACTCCCCGTCTCCCAGGAAGGTCACGTAGGCGAATCCGACGACGAACGGGACGATGACCCCCATGAACGCCACGAGGAAGGCCGCCTTACCGACAGACGTCAGGTCGTGGACGCGGGTCTCCAGTCCGACCATGAACAGCAGGAACACGACTCCCAGCTCCGAGAACACCTCGAGCACGTCGTGCCCCTCGTCCCCGTCCCTCAGGTTCAGGGCCTCGGCTATGTTGAAATCACCTATCACGAGATTGGCCAGCACCACTCCGAGAATGATCTCTCCGATCAATCCGGGAACTCCGAATTTGGCAACGACACGGGACAGCGTCTTCGAAAGGATGAACACTATCGCCAGCATCAGGATAATCTGGGCAATCTCCATGAGTAGGGGTTATTGTA
>JAFPVN010000175.1 GCA_017395275.1 Candidatus Methanomethylophilaceae archaeon
GATGAGGTCGATGTCGCCCGTGTGCAGTGCATGCACCAGCGATGTGGCCTGTCCCACGTGGAACACCAGGTCCTTGATCTCGACGGTCTTGGGGAGGACCTTCCTGGAATCGGCGGTCGCCACCATCACGTCGGGAAGGACCGCCACGATACCGAGGTCCTGCGGGGGTTCGATTGAGAACACCTCGAACGGATCGTACGAATGGAGTATCGTAAACTTCCCCAGTATGCATGGGGCAACGTTGTCCGCGTGAATGCCTCCCGAGGTGTGCCCCTCGGCCTTGGCGGCACAGTATACCACATCGGTAAGGGGGAGTTTCTCCCCGGTCATGACATGTGCCAGATATGCTCCTCCGGCCGCCGAGGCGCCGGAGGAACCTATGCCGCTGCACGGCCTGATGCCCTTCTTGATCCTGATCTCGATGCCGAAATCCGCACCGGCCCTCTTCAGCACCTCTGCCGCTGCTATGGTCACGGAGTTCTCGGCGGGATCCTTCGGGATGCCTTCGCTCCCCGGTCCGGAGATCTCGCTGATGACGAATCCCTTCTCGATCTTCCTGCCCTCGATGATGTCGTAAGGCTCATCCAATGCGATGCCGAAGATGTCGAAACCGGCCCCAATGTTGGAGGTTGTTGCCGGTGCTGCGATCCTGATCCATTCAGACATAGATTCACTCTCTGTGTTGGGTGTATTCGCAATTGCGTTATATTAGTTGCGCGCGCTCGACGACTGTCAATGTCTCTGACCGAATATAACCTACCGATACTCCCTCAATCTTTTTTCGCCCTTACTTCATCAATAATCTCATTGATCTCGTCCAAGGTCATTCCGTCAGGGTATTTCTCACACACCTTCATCCGTGCACGCTCAAGAGATCTCCAAATCTCATCAGGATTGTATGGTTTGGCCTTGATTTCAAAAGGAATACGTTGTTCATTGACGACCGCAGTCACGAACATATTCAACGCAGCGCTCATGCTTATTCCCATGGACTCGCATGTCTTTTCGAACCTGTTTTTGAGATTCTCATCCAATCTCAGACAGTACATTACATTTGACATATGATTATGATATAATTTAGATATAAATATGATATGTAATAGATAGCATATTGTCAATAGAATCAAACAACCAAATATGAACAGATTCTGTGATTCGGGCTGAACCAAAACCGCATATACATGCGAACAGTTCAGCACTCATGGAACACCGCGTGACCGTCATCGGGGTAACGGGCGACTGCCCCTTCGAGAAGGCCGTGGAGCACTTCACGTCCTTGGGCGGCGAGGTCATCCTCCTCAATCCGCTGTACGTGTACGGGAAGGACCACGTACTTTCCGCGGTGGAGCATGCGGAGAGGGCGTTCAGGAACGGCACCCATCGTTCGAAGACCTTCCTGACCGAGACCATAATGTATATCGCAGGCGAGAGACAGGCGGGACGCGCACTGAAGAAGATGAGACCCGTCTCCGATTCCGAGCCGAGGGTTGCCGTCCTCTTCGATATAGACGACCCCAAGCTGGAGGATATCGGCCTGGTACGCGACGATTCCATAGTCGGGGGGAC
>JAFPVN010000176.1 GCA_017395275.1 Candidatus Methanomethylophilaceae archaeon
AGTACTCTTCTCGAAGATCAACGGCCAGAACATGGAGTACGGAGATGTATTCTTAGAGTACATCACCAACAAGAAGCTCATGAGGGAGAATCGCAGGGACTACCTCAAGAGGAGCAAGACCCTGTCAAAGGACTCCATCGGCGAGTTCCATGACCTCAACGACTGCGTCAACCGCCTGAGGGACTTAGGTCTCATACCCGACGATCTGGAATGCGTTCTCACTTGGGACAGTTCAGTCTCCGCCAGGATGATTGCGAGTCCGAGGCTCGCGACCACGATGATGATCAGCAGCTGCAGGGGGAGTCCCTCGATGCCGCCCTTCCTGTTCTTATGCATTGCTTTCCTTTCGGTCCTGAAGAGAGTTATCTGCTTCATGGTTAGAATTGCATTGCGGGGGTATATAACGCGGACGCTAACTGTAGCTAGTCAGTCACACGCCGCGCAGGTAGTGGCCGGTGTTGAAGGTGCCGCCGCACATCTGCCTGATCTTGGGGATGTCCGTCTCGGAACCCGTCCTGAACGCCTTGCCGACAAGTTCCGCCAGCTGCGCGGGGCGCTTCCTGACGTCGATGCCGAAGGACTGTATCCCGTACCTCTCCAGTTCCTTCCTGACGTCGAAGAGCATGAGGTCCGAGGAGTTCAGGATGTGGCCGTAGTCCATCCTGTCCCTGTAGACGGGGAACACGTATCCCTTCTCGTCCTTGATGCTCCCGTTCTTGAGATGGGGGTCCCTGGAGAGCATGAGCTCGATCCTCCCGAACACCATCACCTCTAGTCTCCCGGGGTATCTGGCACATAGGTCCCTGATGTCCGCGCGGGACAGTTCCACCGACAGGGTGGTCTGGTACGGTTCCAGCGGGAACGCGGAGTTGAACATGTTCATTATGTAGCTGCAGTAGACCCTGCGCTCGCCTATGTATCTGTGGTACTGGCCGGGGTTGTGTACCATCACGGCAACGCCCTCGGGGATCTCCGGTTCTACTGGCGTGAGCCTCGGGAGGTTGTAGACCAGTTCCTTCTTCTTCGACGAGCATAGTTCCGCGGCGGCTGCAATGTCCGCGCCGTCGTAGTAGATGCGGTCCGCGTAGGGCAGGACGGTCTCCAGCATCTTGAGCGTGGACACGTAGAAGGAGAGTTCGGTCCTGGAGACCTGCCTGTCCGCCCTCGGGAGGTCCACGACCTTCTCGCAGCGCTTAACCGAACCGGTGAACTTGGGTATCGGACCGAAGGTGTTCTTCACCTCGTCGATCCTGGGATCGTAAGTGCGGTACAGCTCGTACTCGCCGTTGGGGATCGCGAACGGTACCACGGCTGTGCCCTCGGTCAGGAGCGAGAACCCTCCGACCTTCTCGTTCCCCCTGAACAGGGAGAGGCCGTCCTTGATGCCGACGTCCAGTCCCGCGGTGGGGAACCTCTTGTTGGATACCGTCACCTTGCCTAGGAACTGCCCCCTGTTGTCGGGGTATGTGGACTGCACGAGGTTCTGCACCCCGTCCAGATAGCCGTGGCAGAATCCCCGGTTGAAGACGGTCTTCAGCAGTTTTATGGTGGGTTCCAGCTCCGGGGACCCCGGGTCCTTCAGGCGGAGCGAGTACGCCTTCGATGTCAGATACGCGTAGGCGGGGCTCCTCATGCGGCCCTCGATCTTGACGGATGTCACGCCAAGTCTCTCCAGCTCCTCGAGGTAGTCGATGCAGTACATGTCGGCGTTGCTGAGAACGTAGGCGCTGTCGCCGTCGGCGGTCTCGTACCTCTTCCTGCAGGGCTGTGCGCACCTCCCGCGGTTGCCGCTGCGTCCCCCGACGATGCTGGAGAACAGGCAGCCTCCGGACATGCAGTAGCACATCGCCCCCTGTACGAACACCTCCGTCTCTATGGGGGAGTCCTTCACGATCTCCCTTATCTCGTCCAGTGTGAGTTCCCTCGCCAGGACGACCCTCGATATCCCGTTGGCGGCGCACCATTCGATACCCGCGCGGGAGTGTATCCCCATCTGCGTGGAGGCGTGCTTGGCGATGGGTATCTTCTCGATGGCCTTCAGAAGACCCAGATCCTGAATAAGTACGGCATCGGCGCCTATGTCCTTGCAGAACTGCACGAAGGAAACGGCCTGCGCGATCTCGGAGTTCTTGACTATGGTGTTCACGGTGACGTGGACTCTCACGCCGTGTTCGTGCGCATATTTCACGGCACCTTCCAGCTCCTGGTCGGAGAAGTTCTGTGCGGATGCGCGGGCTCCGAAATCCTTTCCTGCTAGATATACTGCGTCAGCTCCGCCCTTTATGGCGGCTACGAGTGCTTCGGGTGAACCTGCGGGGGCCAAGATCTCCATGGCATCTCTATCTACCCGCCCAATAAAAGACTATCCCACGAAAGTGGCCGATCTATACGGTCGGCGTCCTCTTTTCACGCTCCTGCGGATTGTGGATTGCCAGGGGAGGAGTCCTGCATGCCGGACTCCTTCCCTGTGGATCCTGACAGGGGGTGAATACCTCGAAGTTGTTTTTGATGAAAGGATTTTTGCCCTGGTGCTTGCAGCAGTCCGGCTGATCGTCGAACTAGTCAAGTAAACCCTTTACGGTCTTTAGGTTGCCGATCAGGACCCGATTTTTCATTCGTTTGATGATATTTAACCGATGTGCGACTTTGTGTTCGTGGATCTAACTCACTACAGTTAGCATCCCGCTTTTATCCTGTCGCAAGAGGGATGATACAGCGCCAGGGAAGGAGTCCGGCATGCAGGACTCCGATTCTGCGGCCGGACTCACCTGAGAATCCTGAAGGAGGTGATTACCTCGACGTCTGAAAAAGACAAGGACCAGGGAAGAAATCGTCTTGCCCGGATGATATCCCTGGTCCTTTCAGCAGTTCGGCTGATCGTCGAACTGTTGAAGTAAACCATTTACGGCCGCCGCAAGGCGACCGGTCAAGTTCATGGTTTTCAGCGTTCTGCAGATATAAAAAGATGCCCGGCCGGTGCTGATATCACTATCCCGTTCCCGCACGACGTCACGGAGCTAACTCACTACAGTTAGCATCCCCTTCATATATCGCCCGTCCGCGGGTGTTGTAATCATGTTCCAAATAAAGCTGAACAGGGAGAAGGAGGGTTCCCGCATCTCCGTGAAGGAGGGGAGGCTCACCATAGACTGCACCCGCTGTCCGGGGCCGGGTTCGGTGGAGGACAGGCAGTGCCTGACCTGCATCTGCGACTCCGCGAAGGATGTATCGGAGATAGACAGCATAATGCTCCACGGCGTGACCGACACCTCATTCCAGGGTGACGCGCTCGCGCTGATCAGGGAGCTGGTGTCGGTGTACTCGGTTATGACCATGGATCCCGGGGACCGCAGGGGAACGAGATGCAGAGGCTGCAGGAACTCCTACAGGCGCCTGACCGCCGACCAGATCCGCTGCTTCCCCGACGTGGATACCGATCTTCTTAAACAGAGGGCCATGCAGACGAAGGTCCAGAACGAGGTCTGCGAGATATGCCTCAGCGACAGCATCAGGCTGTTCGACCATCTGCAGTCGATGCTCTCCGACATAAAGTCTGCTACATCTGCGGGGTGTGAGTGAGATGGTCAGGATAATCTCCGATCCCCCCGCCGAATCCATAGTCGATCCCGGAAGGGCGATCTCGCCGATGATGAGGTACTTCAACAGCCGCGAGGGGATGAGGTCGAGGAGGAGGAACTCGAAACCCTTCACCAGAGGCGAGATATCAAGGGAGGCGGAGGAGCAGGAGAGGCCGGTGCCTGTCAGGACGGTACGTTCCGACGTGTTCGATCCCGTATCCTCCGCATTGCTGGGATCCTGCATGTCCAAGCCCGTGTACGCCGACTGCTGGACGGTCGGCAGGAAGGAGGACCTGAAGGTCATAGAATCCTATTCGATGCCCCTCGGCGACGTTACCATAGGGATAGCCGACGACGGGGAGATCGAGTACAACCTCACCCCGAGGGACTACTCCTACGGCAGGGAGATGACGCAGGCCGTCGGAGGGACCATAGACGAGATCCGCGACAGGTACAGGAAGAAGGGAGGGCAGATGGACAGGCAGTCCATATTGCTGGCGGCGAAGGAGTCGCTCTGCAGGTCCTACTCGGAGAGCGACGACGTCGGATGGACGATGGACGACCTGTGCGAATCGGTGCACAGGTACACCCTCGGACTGGGGATCTTCGACATCCTGCTGAAGGACGACAGGATCGAGGACATCTACGTGGACGCTCCCGTGGGGAGGAACCGCATACACATCACCATGAACAGGATAGAGGGATTCAACTCCCACATAAGGTGCAGGACCAACCTGATCGCCGAGCCGAGGGAGGTCAGGAACCTCATCAGTAGGCTGAAGAAGGAGACAGGAC
>JAFPVN010000177.1 GCA_017395275.1 Candidatus Methanomethylophilaceae archaeon
ATACCATGAGCATGTCGCTGTTGCCCAGCGCGACCTCTCCGTTCGTCCCCACGTCTATGAGCAGGCTCATACCCTCGGAGCGGTCCATCTTCGCGTACACTATATCGCTGGTGATGTCCCCTCCTACGTACGCCGCTACGCAGGGCATGGTGAGGACCTTCGCATCCTTCGATACGGCCAGTCCGCTGTCCTCGCCGGTGAGTTCCGAACTTATCACGACGGGTTCGTAGGGCTCGACGCGGATGGGCGTGGGATCCACCCCGACGAACAGGTGCTCCATGGTGGTGTTCCCCGCGATGTAGACCGCGTCGATCCCATCCCTGTCGGGGAAGCCCTCGGTGAGCCTGTTGATGGTGTCGATGACCAGTCTTCTCAGCTCATCGGTGCCTCCGTCGGCCGCGCACTGTATGCGCGCCAGGACGTCGTCCCCCAGCTTCTTCTGGCCGTTGACGTCGGCAGAGGAGTACAGCTCATCGCCCGTGGACATGTCCAGGACATCCAACGCCACGGTGGTCGTACCGATGTCCACGGCGAGACCCAATCCGGACGTCAGGGGAGACATCTCGTCTATGTCGAGATGCTTGTCATCGGTGGCCGCGACGACCCTCCCGGAATCCCGCTCCGGGACCGTGACGGTCATGTCCCTGTCTATCTGGGTCATGCATGCGAGCACGCGGTCCTCGAAGTCGCCGTCGATGAGGACGGTACATCTCCCGCACCTCCCCGTGCCTCCGCACGGCGTCGCGATCTCCACCCCGGCCAGCCTGGCGGCCTCAGACACCTTGGTGCCCGCTTCCACGGACACCTCCTTCCCCGAGGGGCGGAAGATCACTCTGTGCTGCATGTATGCGGTACGTCCTTCGCGAAAAATAAAACTATCACGCGAGGAAGTTCCTAACCTTCGCCTTGCAGGCGGGACCGATGACCACGCTGGGGTCGTTGACGAACACCTCGTCGGCATTGACCTCCCTGATGAAACGGTCGGCGACGGCCTCCTCCTTGGTGATTATGCCTGCGGAGAGCCCGTACTCGGTGTAGTTGACCTCGTCTATGGCCTCGTCCTCGTTCTCGACGATGCGTATGACCAGTATGGGCAGCGCGTTGTCAATGTTGTTGAGGTCGTCCTCCTCGGAAACGCCCATGAACACCGCCGGGGTGACATAGTATCCGCCCTCGGTGATCTCGTTGACTATCCTCTTGCCGCCGTAAACCAGGTAGTCGGAGTACTTCTTGACGATCTTCTCGAACAGCTCGAACTGGGGCTTGGTCATGATGGGTCCCATGACGGTGCCCGCCTCAGCTGGGTCATCGACCTTTATGGCCTTGACCTCCTCGAGTATGGCGGACGTGAGGGCCTTCTGATCGTCCATGGTGACTATGACCTTCGAACAGGAATCCACCCTCTGTCCGGCGAATGCGAATGCGGACCTGACGACCTTCTTGGCGGCGTCCTTCATGCTCGCGGGCTTGTACACGAATATCGGATTCATGCCCTTCAGCTCGTTGACGAACCTGAGCTCGTCGTCGGCCTGCAGGAAGATGAGGTCCTCCAGCCTGTCACCCGATCCGGCAGCGACGACGCCTATGGCGTCGAGGTTGTTGGCGAGGGATGCGGAGCTCGCATCGAACCTGTCCACTATGACGTTCATGACCCCGTCGGGCAGCCCCGCCTGTACAAGGATGTCGTAGATGTAATACACTGGAACGGGTGCGTATTTGGAGGGCATGATGACGACGGTGTTCCCTGCGAGAATCGCCGCCGCGCAGTATCCGATCGGCGATGCGAAGGGGGAGTTGTACTCCGTGAGTATGGCCCATACGCCCTCGGGCTTGCCCTTCACGCCCTCGGAGACGTCCTGGCATGCGTTGTCGATGACCTCGATGAGCCTCTCGACCTCGTCCAGCGCCTCGTCGCGGGTCATTCCGCAGCACACGGTGGCCATCCCGGCCAGCTTGTACTTCTGGAGCACGATGTTCTCCAGCGCCTTGTCGAATATCCCGACCCTCTCCTCGGGAGAGGTCTTCGACCAGGTGGCGAACGCTTTCTTGGCGACCTCGACCGCACGGTCGGTGAGTCCGTCCTCGGGTTCCTGGAACGAACCGAAGATGATCGTCTCGTCTATGGGACTCCATACCGGGAAATCGTGTCCGGATGCCACTGCGAGGCCTCCGACGTACGAGGGATAGTCCTTCTTGCTCATGTGGAGCACGGCGTTGACGGCGCTCTCGTATTTGCGGTCCTCTTCGGTACCCTCTCCGACTTCCATGATCATGCGGGCGTCTGACATGGTTGGGGATTGACCGACCCACAAATAAAGGTATGCAGGTCAGGCTGGGCGCCCGTACCCGTTATGCCGGGACGCGGGGACGTACCCTTATATAGAGATTCCACTTTGTGGATGCCAAGGACTCGTGGTCTAGGGGTTATGACGTTGCCTTCACACGGCAGAGATCGCCGGTTCGATTCCGGCCGGGTCCACCATGCTTATTCCATTAAAACTTGAGCTCAAGAGCTTACATTACGCGTTTTCACATCAATGTTGCGGTAGCGTACGCTATCGCATACTGAAAAACGCATAGTTTGTGCCGTTTCCGACGGCTTCGGCATAATCCTCAGGATCGGACGGTCTTCTCCATCCTTGATTCTTCAGAAAAGGTGTCTTTTTACGGTCCTGCCCCCGAATGGACGAAGGGGCAGGACCTGGACACATGGGGTTAAGGTTTCAACTCTGGGTCATCAGGGTCTCTTGTAGTTCCTGATGGCGTTGACCATCGCCCAGACGTTCTCCTTCTTGATGAGGGCGGACATTCCGCATCCTGCCGAGATGATGTTGAATCCGGCGTCTGCGCTGTGTATCGCCGCCTCGGCACACTCTTCGGGCGTGCCCATCAGGAGAGGCTTGACGACTCCCACGTTTCCGACCAATGCGACCTTCTTGTTGGCGATCTTCACGGCCTCGAACGAATCGGTCTTCTCCTCCAGACTGCATCCGGTCGGTTTGACCGCGAACATGTTGGGCAGCATGGGCAGCATGTTACCGCAGATGTGCAGGATCTGCATGGTGTTCTTCAGGGGCTGGTAGACGTACCTCAGGTTCGGTGCGGCGAACTCGTCGAACATGTCCGGCGAGATCATGTCGTAGGATGCCGTAGGCTCGGACATCTGGATGGAGTCCACGCCGATGGTCTCGACGAACTCCAGCCACATCCTCTCGTAGTCGGCGGCGATCTTGGCGAACTTATGCGCCACGTCGGGTTCGGTGAGGGTCCAGAGGATCAGTGATTCCGTTCCGGCGAGGTGTCCGGCGATCGTGAACGGTCCGGTCACACCCAGCAGGGTCGGCAGGTCGTGCTTCTTCTCCTTGAGGATCAGTTCGGCGGACTCGGCCACCTGTTTGTTCCTTCCGAGCTTGAGAAGGTCCTTAGGATCCGGCAGCTCGATGTTCGGATCGGGGTTGCCCTTGTACGGGCTGGACTTGACCATCGGGGTGGAGTTTACCTTTCCCAAGTCCACTGTGCATCCGAGCGCCTCCGCCTCATACGAAAGGCAGTATGGCACCCTGATGGACTCGAGTCCCAGGAAGTCGTAGGCTCCGAGAGCGATGTTCGCCATCAGCCTCGCGGACTTGTGTGCATCTGGCCAATACGAGTTGGTGTACTCCATCAGTTCCGTGGTGGCGGTGGTCGTCATTCCGCAGACCGGCGGTCTGTCCACGTCCTTGCATCTCATCGCAAGCATGAACCTCTCGCGCGGCGTGTATTTCTCGGTGATATCTATCCCTCCAGTATTATGAATCGTTTTGCGGTCTTATCTATCTTTCACTCAGCCTTCTTGGCGGCCTTCTTCTTCATGTATTCGACGCCGATCGGGAAGAACTCCCTTCCGTATACCTCGTTGATGACCTGCGCCACACCTCCGTAGAGTGCCTCGCATGCCAGCAGGGTACCGACGAATCCTGCGATCTGGGTGACGATCGCCTCTCCGGTGAAGTCCGCGATGGTGAGCAGCGTGAATCCGATCACTGCGGTACCGAAGATCAGCGTGAGTATGGGTACCAGCCTGAGTGTCGCGATGAACATCAGGACGGTGAACAGAGTCCATGCGAGCATGTAGATCCCCATGGCCTTGGTGTCGGTGATAGCGTATGTGAACTTGTAAAGCTGGATCGCACAGAACGATAACCAGAATGCTCCGTATGACGTGAATGCGACGGCTCCGAATGTGTTGCCGGTCTTCCATTCCTGCCATCCGACCAGTACCTGTACGAGTCCTCCGTAGAACAGCCCGATTCCGAGAACCATCGCCATACCGGGTCCGGCTCCGTCCTCGACGATCATCTTGGTGTTAAGCAGCATCATGCACAATGTCGTAACACCGAATGCGGAGAGTCCCAATGCTCCCGCGTTTCCGTATTTCTCAGTCATTTTTATGCTCCTTTACGTTTCTGCGGCTGTTTTGTCGAGTCGCTGTATAGGAAATCGACTAACGGAGATGTAAGGCGAATTGCGAACATGTTCGATGCGCACGACGCTTCGGGATCGAACGGTTTTTCCTTATACTGGGTTATATAAATATATAGAGACCGGGGAACGGCGAATTCCCCACTATATTAAGGTGAATGCGAACATGTTCGGACTAACCCAAATAAATCCGTTCCCCATCTCCCGGTTGCTGAAAGACATGAAAATGGCGAAACTGCTAGTGGACAGGAGGATAGACGGGGTGAGACGCGACGGATTTCCGTGCCACAGCGTCCTGCCGGTCAAATTCGACGACGACGGGCTGAAGGTCGAGATCATCCAGTGCTCCATGGTCAGCCAGACCACCGGATGCTCCATGATAAGGATCACGGACGGCAAGGGCAGCCACCATTCGCAGCTCCAGCAGAACTACTACTCCAACCCCCACGGCGAATGCTCGATCATGAAGGCCGGCACGAACCAGTATCTGGCCACAGTCATGAACAACGAGTGCGAGCTTGCACACATAGTGGCGGAATCAGGGATATTCCTCACCTCCGCCAAACCCATCACGGACGACATCATCGAATGGACGGTGATGGCCACCAACAGCACCTACATCCGTAACTTCATAAACCGCGCCAAGGACGCTGGATACCACATCGTCAGGCGCGTGACCATGGACCCCCATACGGAGATGCGCCTCACCGCGAGGCAGGAGGAGGTAATGTCGTATGCGCTGGAGAACGGGTACTACGAGATACCCAAGAAGATCACCATCGAGGACCTCTGCAGGAAGTTCGACTGCAGCAAATCCACGCTCAGCGTCATCATGCGCTCGGCCGAGAAGAAGGTCCTGGAGCTCTACCTGAGCCAAGGCCGCGATTCGGATGTCGAATGATCACATCAGAACGATGTTCTCGCTGCGGATGACGTCGTCGTAGGTCTTGTGCCCCAGCACCTCGATCACCCTGTCGCTGCGGAGCCCCCTGATCTTGAATGCGTCCTCGGAGTTGTAGTCCGGTATGCCCTTGGCGATCAGCTTGCCGTTGCAGACGATGTCCACCACGTCCCCCCTGTCGAACCTTCCGGTGACGTCCCGTATACCGACGGCGAGGAGGCTCATGTGCTTCTTCAGGGCCTTCGCGCCGCCGTCGTCGATGTATATGGTGCCGAGGGAATGGGCGGCCTTGATCCACAGGGACTTCTTGGAGACCGCCCCATGGGAGACGAACAGCGTACCGACGTCCTCTCCGGATACGGCCTTGATAATGACATCTGGCACATTGTTGTTGGCGATGATCATGCTGCAGCCCGACTCGTTGCAGATCTCTGCCGCGCGGAGCTTGGTCTTCATCCCGCCGACCCCGAGACGTGTGGTCGGGTCACCGGCCATGGACAGTACGGAATCATCTATCTTGTCCACGATCGGGATTAGCTTGGCGCCCTCGTAGATCTTGGGGTTCCTGTCGTAGAGCCCGTCCACGTCCGACAGGATGATCAGCAGGTCGGCGTCCATCTTGCTGCTGACGTACGCCGACAGGGTGTCGTTGTCGCCGAACATGGCGTCGATCTCCTTCACGCAGATGACGTCGTTCTCGTTGATGATCGGTACCACCCCGTACGAGAGCAGGGTGTCTATGGCGTTACGGAGGTTGTTGTACTTCTCGCGGTCCGAGTAGAAGTCCAGGGTCAGAAGGATCTGCGATATCACTATCCCCTGCTTCTGGAAGCTGTCGCTCCACTTCTGCATCAGTATGCTCTGACCGACGGATGCGGCGGCCTGCCTTATGGGAACCTCCTTGGGCTTGGGCTTCGCATTCATGGCACCGAGGCCGACGCCTATCGCCCCCGACGAGACGATAAGCACGTCCTTGCCCTGTCCCTTGAGGGCCTTCACCTGTGCCGCCACGGAATCCATGAACCGCGAGGAGACAGTGTTCGTCCCACCGGTTATGGAGGATGTGCCCACCTTGATGACGACCGTCTTAACGTTCCTGAGGATATCCTTCCTGTCCATCATCTCATCTCCAGCTCCCTGTCCACGGGTATGTGCTTGAACTTCCTGGCGTCGGGGCCGCTGTAGTCCTTCACGACCTGGCCTCCGCCGATTATGATGTATTTGTAGATCATCAGACCCTCCATGCCCACGGGGCCCCTGGAATGGATCTTGTTGGTGCTTATGCCTATCTCCGCGCCCTTGCCGAACCTGAACCCGTCGGCGAACCTCGTGGATGCGTTGACGAACACGTCCGCGGAATCCACGGAATTGTAGAACGCGACCATGGCCGCCCTGTCCTCGGTCACTATGGCGTCGGTGTGGTGGGAACCGTGGGCGTTGATGAAGTCTATGGCGTCCTTCACCGAATCCACCGTCCTGATGGAGACGATCATGTCGTTGTACTCCGTGTCCCAATCGGACTCCTCCGCATCCACCGCTGAGGGCATGTACATCTTGGAGGCGGGGTCGCACCTGACCTCCACCCCGTTCTGCCTGAAGAGCGAATCCATGCGAGGGAGGAAATCCTTCGCCACCGAGGAGTTCACCAGCACCGTCTCCACGGCGTTGCAGGCTGCGGGGTACTGTATCTTGGAATCGAGCACGACATCCAGCGCCTTCCCGATGTCCGCAGCGGAATCCACGTACACGTGGCATATCCCTGACGAATGACCCAGCACCGGGATCGCAGTGTTGGACTGTATGTAGCGGACGAACGCGTTGGATCCCCTGGGGATCAGCAGGTCTATGCAGTCGTTCAGACCGAGTATGGAGTCGACGTCCTCCCTGGTCTCCAGCATGACATAGGGCTCCGTGGGGAATATGCCCTTGATCGCATCCATGAGGATGCCGAAGATGCACCTGTTGGAGTTGAGCGCCTCGCGGCCGCCCTTGAACACCACCCCGTTCCCGGACTTGATGCACAGCGACAGTATCTGGGGCACCACCTCGGGGCGCGCTTCGAATATCACACCTATCATGCCTATGGGGCACCTCACCTGGTAGAGTGTGAGGCCGTCGTCCATCTCCATGGCGGACATGGTCTCCCCGACGGGATCCTTCAGGCCCTTGACGGAACGGATGCCCTCGACCATGGCATCGATCTTGTCGGAATTGAGCTTCAGCCTCTTGAGCATCGCCCCCTGCACGTCCGGATTCTCGGCGATGTCCCTCATGTTTGCGGACATGACCTCCTCCTTCCTGGATCCGAGCGCGGACGCCATTGCCTCCAGCGCACGGTCCTTCACCTCCGTGGTGATGGATGCCAATCCGCGGGATGCCTCCTTTGCCGTCCTTATGGTCGTTGCGATGTCAAGCATGATGTGCCAACAACGAGGACAACCGTTATAAAACTAAGGCTCTCTGACTTCTAGGGTGGTCTGACACGGAGCAATCCGACGGGGAACGAAGCTACGGGTAAGATTGCCGTCCGAGGCATCTGTTTCAGGGCGGAGCAGTATCCCGTTCCGGGCCGGACCGTTGTCATCATATGCGATCGTATGATGCCGAAGGACCTGTCCGTAAGAGTACATGAATGTCCGCACTGCGGACTGATCATGTCCAGGGACAGGAACGCAGCGATAAACATCCTGAACCGCGGTTTGGGGCTGCAAACCAAGGCCGGTAATAGCCTGAAATGCTATGACGGGAATCCTCCCTGAGCGCAGGATCTGATCTTAGGGCAACCACCCTAAAACTAAGAGAGCCAACTAAGTGGGAAAATACTGACTCAAATATTTTAGTTGGATTTAAATAATCACGATTCGATTCTCGAACCATGACCGGATGCAAGATCGAGCTCGTCTATATGGACCCGGATACGTACACCGCGATATCCACCCACGAGCTCAGGCAGACCATACTCAACAAGCTCTACATGGAGGCCTACAACGGCCGCTCCCTCACCAAACAGGAACTGGCCGACATGCTTGGGATAAAGTACCAGCAGCTGGTCTACCAGCTCACCAACCACCTGAAGGACTTCTGGACGGTCCAGAAGGAGGAGAAGGTCAGGGGGACCAGGATGGAATACATCGCTCCGGCCAACCCCAACGCCGTCCACATGTGCATAGGCAAGGACAGGCGCATCTACATCATCGATCCCATCGCCGAGCTGTACGGGCCCATCGACTCCGTCGGGACCAGATGCGACAAGTGCTCGGTCGAGGAGGCGGAGTACTGTGTGGAATCCCTCATAGAGAAGAAGATCATCCCCAAGGAGCTCACGACCTCCGAGAGGGAGACCCTGAGCATGAACAAGAGGAGCGGGCTCAGGCCGCTGGACAGGGGATTCATCGAGGCGCTCAAGGGAATGGCGGCAGGGGACAACTGCGTCCTGACCATACCGTGCGAGAGATGCACGTTCATGCAGAGGAAGAACCTCATCACAATCAGCTGATATCATGTCTTCAACAAGAATGCTCGTGCTCGGAGGATACCTCGGAGCCGGAAAGACCACGCTGGCCGTCAACATGGCCAAAGCGATGAAGGAGAAGTACGGGAAGTCGGTCGCGATCATCACCAACGATCAGGGCGACGTCCTCGTGGATACCGAATACTCCAGGGACGCCGGGTTCGACACCCGGGAGATCATGGGAGGGTGCTTCTGCACCAACTTCGACAAGTTCGTCTCAAGTGCCAGGACCCTCGTTCTCGACGGGAAGCCCGACATCATCATAGCGGAACCGATCGGTTCCTCGACCAACATAATGAGCACCGTCGTGGCCCCTCTGAGGTCCCTATACCCCGACGAGTTCAGCGTCGCGCCGCTCATGGTGGTCGTGGACTGCGTCCGCGCACTGGGGATACTGTCGAAGGACAAGGTCCGCGGCGAGGACACCGTGGACCTGATCCCGTCGCACCAGATACGCGACGCGGAGATCGTCATACTGTCCAAGACCGACCTCGTCGGCAAGGACACCATCGCCAAGATCCGCGAGGAGGTGGACAAGCTCCTGCCCGGATGCAGGATCATCGAGACGTCGTCCATGGATCTCAGGAACCTCGGGGACATCATAGACATCATCCTCTCGGACGAGAAGAGCGTCAAGGCGCCCATCGCCGAGAACAACAGGGGATTCGCCTTCGAGAAGGCGAAGCTGGGATGGTACTCCGGTACCTACGACATCACCCCCACCGACGACCTCGACATGTATTCGCTGTCTAGCGACCTGATGAAGGGCGTGGCGAAGGAGTACGGCGCCGAATCCATCGTCCATGTCAAGGTGATGCTGGAGGCCGAGGACGCCGCATGCAAGATGTCACTCGTCCAGCAGAACATGCAGGTCGACGGCATCGTAGGCTCCAGATACATGAGGAAGCCCGGTAAGCTGGTGCTCAACGCCAGGGTGATCTCTCCCCCGAAGAAGCTGGAGGAGGTCATGAGAGGCATCATGAACACCGCCCTGAAGACCTATCCGTTCAAGGCGGAGAAGGTCGGCGAGAAGTGCTTCATGCCGAAACCGGAATCGCCCTCGCACTTCTTCTTCGAGTGATCAGATGAAGAAGAAGGAGCTGGAGATGGCGCTCCAGTCCCTGGAGGTGTTCGATAACCCGAAGGTTAACCTCGAGCAGTATCCCACCCCGTCGGTGATAGCGTCGGACATACTGTTCTCGGCGTATGCCGCCGGGGACATAGCCGGCAGACGCGTCGCGGACCTGGGATGCGGTACGGGGATATTCGCCATCGGAGCGTATCTGCTGGGCGCGGAATCCGTGACCGCGTTCGACATAGACGCCGACGCCCTGAGGATCGCGGAGCGCAACTCCGTCTCCAAAGGGTGCGAGATCGAGTTCGTAAAGTGTAACATAAACGAGGTGTCTGGGTCATTCGATACCGTGCTCATGAACCCGCCCTTCGGGTCGCAGAACAAGCATGCGGACCGCCCTTTCCTCTCGAAGGCGATGGGGATCGCCGATTCGGTGTACTCCATACACATGGCCTGCACTTTGGATTACATAGAAAAGACGGCGGAGGCGGCCGGGAGGACGGTCGCCAGCCATAAAACCTATAAGTACGAAATCCCACATACATTTTCGTTCCACAGTAAAGCAAGGAAGAGTGTTGACGTTACCGCGGTCAACATAAGGTGAAACAATGGCAGAGAACAGAGAAGTTTTTCCGGGTGATGAGGTCGCCGTCGAAGAAGAGTACCTCGCATCCGACGGTACATTCGCAAAGGACGGCAAGATATATGCATCTCAGATAGGCACCCTCGAGCTCAACGACGAGGAGTGTGTCGCAAGGGTCATCTCGCCCAACCCCCCGAACATCCTGAAGACCGGCGACATCGTATATGCGATCGTCCAGGACATCAGGAAGACCATGGCCACCGCCGATGTCGTCTGCAAGGAGGGCACCGAGAGGGGACTGGGAGGCGAGACCTACGCCACCATCCACGTCTCCAAGATCTCGTCCGGGTACACCGACGACGTCTCCAAGGAGCTCAGGAAGGGTGACTTCATCAGGGCAATCGTCACCGGCACCAAGCCCTCGCTCCAGCTGGCCACCAAGGACGACCACCTCGGAGTGATCAGGTCCCAGTGCGGCACGTGCAAGACCGAACTCGTGAAGAAGGGCAACGGACTCTACTGCAAGAAGTGCGAGAGGTCCTTCCCCAGGAAGCTGGCGGACGATTACGGCAACGTGATCCTCTGAGATCCCTTCTGGGATTCCATACATGAAGCTGGTATCTCTCATATCCGGCGGCATAGACTCCCCCGTGGCATCGTACATGATGGCGCACGTCGGAGCGGAGGTCATACTCCTCCACATGAACAACGGGAAGTACGGCGACCCCAAAGATATCGATAAGGTCAGGGACATCGCCGCACAGCTGGAGAAGGTCACCGGCAGGGAGTTCCCGGTGTACGTGGCGGACCACGAACCGAACCAGACCGCCATCAAGGAGAACTGCGACAG
>JAFPVN010000178.1 GCA_017395275.1 Candidatus Methanomethylophilaceae archaeon
CGTCTCCAGCACCGTCGGTATCCTGTGGCCCATGAGCATGGTGGCGGAATCGGCCTTCGGATCGCATCCGATCTGCATCACCTTCAGCCCCGATTCGGCCAAAGCCGCAGATATGTTGGATGAGGTCGTCGATTTCCCAATACCGCCTTTTCCGTAAATGGCAATCCTGCGCATCAATGCACCTTCGAAACGGAGGAACCGCCCTTCTCAGCATGCGGTAATCCTCAAATGGAATGACAGTATATCTTCAATATAAAAATAGTTTGATAGTAACATTTAGTAATACCAATTAAATATTAGTAATATCATCAGCGCGCATGAACGCCAACATCCTGATAGCTGTTGCCGCCGTCGCAATCCTGATCGGCGGCGGTGTAGGAATATATGCGATCGTAAAGGACAACGGGAACGGAGGAGAGAAGGAGATCGAACCCCGCGATGTCACCATCAAGGACAGCCTGGGCAACGACGTGACCGTCACCGCACCCGTCACCAAGATATGCACCACGAACACCAGCGCGGCAGAGTTCTTCAAGATCCTCGGTGTCGAAAAGCGCATTGTCGGCATGGACACCTCGGGCAAGAAAGCCTTGGGCAACGTCTACAAGGACGTTACCGACATAGGCAACTACAAGACCCCTTCCGGAGAGAAGATCGCGGAGACCGGTGCTAAATACGTCATCTCCCAGTCCTCATCCCGGTCCCTCTCCACGGAGACCGAACAGGCGCTGAAGGACAACTACGGGATCATCGTCCTCCGCATCGACTGCTTCGGGGAGACGATGATGCAGGACGTGGAGCAGCTCCTCAAGATTATCATCTCCGAGGACGCCGACAATGCCTTCGCGGATTACAAGAGCATATACAACAGCATCGTCGCGAAGGCCAAGGAGAAGGCTGCGGCCGTCACAGGAGACCCTTCCTTCCTGTTCATGGTCGCCAGCATGAGTGCGACCGCTGGCACATATTACAGCGAGAACTCGGAGCTCGGGAAGATAGTGAAGAGTCTGCACGGCCACAACGCCCTTACTGACATGGAGGTCACCTCCAAGACCGCCACTGCCAAACCCGCTGCGTCCAAGATCCTGAACTACGATCAGCTCGGGAACCTGGATTACGTGTTCATCAGGGGAACTGACAGCACCACGCCGGCACAGGACTACGCCACATTCATCAACACCGGCGGGGACCTGAATTTCGAAAACCTCAACGTCGTGGCCAACAGGAATGTGTACGTCATACACACCGATGTCCTCTCCGGACCGCGCGACTACATCGGGTACGTCTGCATATGCGAGGCCTACGGCATCGATACCGGACTCGATTACGCGAAGCTGACGTCGGATTTCGATGAGAAGTACGGATTCGGCGTAACATACCCGTACATCATCCAGAGGATGCCTTCCGTAGCCTGAGGGGACCGAATTGGGCGGCGAACGTCTCGAGAGGATCTACAGCTCCTCGGCAGCGCGCAAACGCGCATTCGTGGCGGTCGTCGCCCTGCTTCTTTTCATAACCGCACTGGTATCGGTAAGCCTGGGTGCGGTGGACATACCTCTGGCCGATACGATCAGGGTATTCTTCCATGCCCTGCTCCCCGACCACACTGCGGCCCCGTCCCACGAATGGTACACAAACATCATCCTCAACGCGAGGCTTTCGCGTGTGATCCTGTGCGCACTGTGCGGTTTCAGCCTGGCGATGTCGGGTGCGGTGATGCAGAACATCCTCCGCAACCCGCTGGTCAGCCCGTTCACGCTAGGCCTGTCCTCAGCGGCATCCTTCGGTGCCGCCATGGCGATAGTGTTCGGAGGAGGGATAACCGGATGCATCGTGATCCTCGGACACGACTTCTTCTTCAAATCGCTCTTCACAGCCGGACTGGCGTTCGTCGCCAGCCTCGGCAGCATACTCATCGTGATCGCCCTGTCCAGAAGGAGGGACGTATCGCGTTCGACGCTGATCCTCACAGGTGTCATAATCAGCTACCTCTTCCAAGCGGGGGTCTCTGCGGCGAAGTACTTCTCCAGCGACGACGCCCTCCGCGAGATTACACTCTGGCTCATGGGAGGCATGTGGAACTCCAGCTGGGGCGTGGTGTATCTAACGATACTGATCGTGCCCGTATGCGCCATCGCCATGGAATCGATGTCCATGAAGGTGAATATCCTCAGCGCGGGGGATGTTGGCCGAGACGCCCACATGCTCGTCGGGGATGCGCTGAGCGGCCCAGATGGCGCCGATCTCCTTCTCGCCGCAACCCA
>JAFPVN010000179.1 GCA_017395275.1 Candidatus Methanomethylophilaceae archaeon
ACGTCACAGTGCACGATCCCTATGCTGAACTTGTCGCTCGATCCCCTCATCTTGGCGGTGAGGTCCTCGAAGACCTGCCTCTTGTGGTAGCTGACGCCGATGATCTCTATCTGCGCGTCCAGCAGCTTCGGGGGATAGGACATCCTCTCCGGTTCGGAGCCGAACACGTACGCATTGGGCGGAAGGGGGATCGAATCCTCCCACCTGCGCTTGTAGTAGTGGTTGCCGTAGATTATGTAGCAGGGGATTCCCGCCCTCGCCACCGCATCGGCGAACCTCTGCCTTGTGTAGGGGGTCTCGTTGCTGTCGTCGAAGATGTCCCCCGAGAATATGATGAAGTCCACCGCCTCGTGCATCGCGGTGTTTATGATCTCATCCAGCGCCGCAAATGTCGAGGACCTCATCTTCTTCCCGAGCTCCTTGTCGTCGGTGGAGATGCCGACGAACCTGCTCCCGAGATGGAGGTCAGCGCAGTGGATGAATCTTATCGGCGCGCTCATGCACCCTCCTCTATATAATTAACATATAAGTGGGTTGCCCAGCCCGTGACGCCGTATATCGGCGGGGATGCTGACGGATGACCCCAGTCCTTTCCGTTCAGGACGTCATTGATGGTGTCGATGATGCCTTTCTTCTCGCCGTCATCGGCCTTCTTCTCGGGTGCATCCTCGGACTTCCTCTTGGACTCGATGAACACGCCCATGGGGTCGAAGCACCAGTGCTTCCCGTCGGTGTAGCCCAGGCACCTCCCGTCGGGGTCGTAGAACATACCGTCCTCCTTCCTGGTGCCCTTGAAGACGCGGTTGCCGTCGAAGTACCTTCCCTCGTCGTCCACGTATCCCTGGTTGTTGCCGAACGTGTCGAAGAACTTGCCGTCGGCTCCGCTCCTGTCCGTGTATGCTCCGTCCTTGTCGAAATAGTAGGTCATTGCTGCGCTTCCTTGGGCCTGTAGGATCCGAAATCCTCCGCTGCCTTCACTAAGGTATGTATGTTCGCAGGATATGAAAATGGCGGTACCTCGCAGGTCGTGCCCAATATCATCCCGTACTTCGTGTCGATCCCGCCCTCTATCTGCGAACGGGCGACGTCGTAGATCGCCTGCTGATCCGGCATGACGAACAGCTTGGTATCTACGGAGGGCATTATGGCGCAGACGTTCCCGAAGGTCTCCCTCATCACATGCGCGGGGAAGGACTCCCTCTCCCAGTAGCCGATCTGCATTATGGTGAACGGTGTGAACACTATCCTCCCCGCGAACAGGTCGTAGTCGTCCTTGTGGTTCCCGCAGAAGTGGTAGAATATCTGCGGTCCCGCACCCTTCATCAGGCATCCCTTCACCAACTTGTTCAATGCAGGGGGCGAGATGTCCTTTATGGCCTCCCTCGACATGGTGTCGCTGTTCTCCAGCACCGCGCCGGTGTTGATCAGCGCCATGCCGTAGCGCTTGGCGATGCATGACGCACCGGTTATGGCCGTGTCGATGTATATGTCCACCAGCTTCTTCGCCAGATCCCTCTCGGTCTCGGTCCACATGAAGAACTGCTCGAGGCCGCAGAGCTCCGCTCCGGAACCCACGGGCTCGGGGCAGTAGGCGAGGGGGACGAACATGTCTGGCATATTGGCCTTCGTGTAGTCCATGGCCTTGGTGAGCCTGGTGAAAGAGTACCCTTTCATTATCTCGTCCGTATCGGGGATCTCTATCCTGTCCGCATCCTCCGGATCGGTCACGACGGTGTTCACCGGGACGGGTGCCGTCAGCTCCATGGGCCTCAGCTCTATCCCCAGCTCGGGCAGCCACGGGTGGGCGAAGTAGTACTTCGTCACCGGCAGGAGATCGTACACCTCCTGCGCGTACGCCAGGCACTTCACCGCAAGGATGGGATGGGCATAGAAGTCGGCTATCGTGTATCCGCAGCTGACCGTGGAATGCGACAGCATCATGGGGTCCACCGGTATCCTGTCGTACTCCCCGCCCAGGAACGTGGCGTTGTAGCGCCTCTTCGCCCTGGCGAGCCAGTTGCGGTTGATGGGGGGAAGCTGGATGCCCTCGGTGTCCATGCTACCGTATGATTTCGTGAGTTCATAAACAATATGCCGTCACCCGGCGATTGGATGCATCATCCTTTGGTCCCATTGAAACCCTCTCGGGCTCCAATGCTGTGATCGATCCCTCTCGGGATCTCTCCGTTCAGCAGCTCTCTGACTGCAGCGCTTGCAGGCCCAAGCGCAGGATATTCCTTGCGGCGTTCAGATCGCGGTCGATATCCAGACCGCAGACGCATCTGTGCCTTCTTTCCGAAAGATCCTTCGGAACTAGCCTTCCGCATCCTGAACACCTTTGGGACGTGTATGCCGGCGGCACGCGGACCACCATGCATCCAGCCTCTGCCGCTTTGATGCACAGGGTATCGAGCACCATCCTCCAGCTCGCG
>JAFPVN010000180.1 GCA_017395275.1 Candidatus Methanomethylophilaceae archaeon
ATTGCGCCTCATCCTCGTTCCAATCTTGTTCAGGTCAAATACAGACGGCATCTTTCCGTCCCTGTTGTATTGTATCTTGCAGGCAGTTATCATATTGTTGTAGACGAGCCTGTTGGCATCGATTGCTTGATCTATAGCCTCCCTTTGGGCGGCATTGGGTTCGATGCGGAACCTGATCGTCTTCATGGTATTCTCTACGCAAGCACGGTATATAAGTCTCTGAGGGGGAGGTGACCCCCGAAAAACCGAATCACCGGATCTGGGGTGATTCGGTAGGCTTTGAATACCTTTCATAAACATTCGATTCCCGTATCCGCAGCCTCGTTCCCACTTGGCATTCCGACAAGGCCAGCATACCGAAAAATACCATTTCTGTCCCTATATTTGCACCATAATTGCTACTATTTTGCCATATCTCGTCGACAGTCATGCTCCGTAACATAGGAACAACAAAACATATCAGGTAAGTGAGAACGGGAAAGGAACCTGCACCAATAGAGAAATACAGCCTAAGGGTGCCCGTATATGTCAAACTCAAGTCTTTAATTCTCGCCCTTCGGCCTGTACGTGTACACGCCGTCGAAGGTCCTCTGGAGCCTGTGGACCTTCAGGCTGTTGCGCCTGTACTCCAGATCCTCGTCGTCGAGGAGGCCCATCTCATGGTACTTGTCCAGCATCCTGTAGCCCTCATCGTACTGCGCCTCGACACCGACTATTATGTCCAGGTACCTGTTCCTGAAGGCCAGCCTGCTGGGGTACTTCCCGCCGTTGTCGGCCAGGATCCGATCCTTGACCCTGTCGAAGAGCTGGAGGTTGATGTTGCAGACGTTCTTGGCGTCCTCGTACATCTCCCTTCCGATGAGGACGTCTATGAACTCCTCGTTGATGAGGAACCTCTGATAGGCGTCGAAGGGCATCTGGCTAGTGGATACGCATAATGATAGCCCGAACCTGTAGTTCTCGTCGGCTATGGCCGCGCGGATCAGCGTCACTATGAGCGAGAATCCGGACGAGGGGTCCGCCTTGTCGATATACTTGTTGATCTTAATGCGGTCCATTTCGGAGAGGGATGCGTACCAATCCTGCAATCCCACGTTCGATACCTGTTCGGGAATCTGCGCTGCCATCGGACGCTGGATTGATGATTCCCAATAAAAATGTTGGTTTAAATGGGGAGGGGGCGGGCCCCTCCTTCCTCAGTCCTTAGGCCTGGTGCAGTTGTAGAAGGCCAGGACGGCCTTGTACAGGAGGTACACGTCCGCCTTCGCGGTGATCTCCAGAGGCGCGTGCATGGAAAGCACGGGCACTCCGACGTCGACGGTGTCGAGGTTGTGGACGGAGATCTCCGAGGCGATGGTCCCTCCGCCGCCGTTGTCGATCTTCCCGAGCTCCCCGACCTGCCACGGGATCTTGGCCTCCTCGAGGATGGACCTTATATATCCCATGGTCTCCGCCGAGGCGTCGTTGGTGGAGTACTTGCCTCCGCCGCCGGTGTACTTGGAGACGACCGGACCGTAGTTGAGGTATGAAGCGTTGTTCCTCTCGTAGTTCTCGGCGAACGCGGGATCCACGGCGGCGTTGACGTCGCAGGACATGCACACCGATCTCATCAGGACGTGTCTGGCACTTAGACCGTAGGCGGACACGAAGTCCTCCAGGAAGTCCTTGAGGAACAGGGACCTCATACCGGTGTTCCCGTCGGAACCGGTCTCCTCCTTGTCGGTGAAGACGGTGACGGTGGTGAAATCGGGCTTCTTGGTGTCGAGCTCCGCCATGAACGAGGCGTACGCGCAGACGCTGTCGTCCTGTCCGTACGCTCCGATCATCGACCTGTCGAGTCCGTAGTCGCGGGGCTCGTATGCGGGCGTTGCGCACAGCTCGGCCGACAGGAAGTCCTTCTCGGTGATGCCGTACTTCTCGTGGAGCATGTTCAGTATGTTCAGCTTGACCTTCCCGGAAACCTTCTCGTCGCCGTAGGGCCAGCTTCCGATGAGCACGTTCAGCTGCTCCCCCTCGACGATCTCGTTGGCGGGCTTCTTCATCTGGTTGCGGGCGAGGTGGGGGAGGAGGTCTGTGATGCAGAACAGGGGGTCGCCCTCCTCCTCTCCGATGCGGACCTTGACGGTCTTGCCGTCGGTGAGCCTGATCACCCCGTGGAGGGACATGGGGACGGTGGTCCACTGGTACTTCTTGATGCCGCCGTAGTAGTGGGTCTTGAAGAACGCCATGTCGATGTCCTCGAACAGGGGGTTGGGCTTGAAGTCGAGCCTGGGGCTGTCGATGTGGCTGACTCCCAGCCTCAGTCCGTCGGATACGGGCCTCTTACCGACGGTAACCATGATCAGGGCCTTCCCGCGGTTGTTGTAGTAGAACTTGTCGCCGGCCTTGTACTTCTTCCCCATCTGGAATTCGGTGTACTTGTGCGCCTTGAGTATGGGGATGGTGTAATCGACGACCGCGCGCTCGGTCTTGTTGCGGAGAAACTCCTTGTATCCCTCGCAGAACTTCTGCGCCTCGTTCAGGATGTTGTTGTCGATCTCGCCGACGTTCTTGGGCTTGTTCAGCAGCTCCTTCTCGAGCTGCTGTACTTTGGTCTCTTTCTTAGGCATGGGTGCGACATTGCGTACATGATATTTGGACTTGTGCGGTTTACGGGATTCCGTGTCTTGGACGGGACTTCCGCCGTCGTCTTGATGGGATCCGGTCACGCATGCCTTATTCCGCAGTACTTGGAAATGTTCTCGTCCGTTGTGCAGAGGTCGTCCTTGGTGAGATCGTGGACGGACACGTGCCCGGTGATCCTCACGAATGTGGCAAGCTCCTTGGTCAGGGCGGTCATGAAGTTGGCCACCCTCTGCGCCCCCACGTCCACATCCAGCCTCTTGGTGAGGAAGGGATCGTGCGTGGCGATCCCCATCGGGCACTTCCCGCTCTCGCAGATCCTGTACCTCTGACAGCCCAGCGCCATAAGAGGAGCGGATGCCATCGCGACCGCGTCGGCACCCATCGCCAACGCCTTTATCACATCGCCGGAGGTCCTGAACCCTCCCGTGATCACGAGGTCCTGGGTCATCTGATGCTCGTCCATGTACCTGCGTGCGCGGGCCAATGCGTAGACCGTCGGGACGGTGGTGTTCGCCTTGAGGAATCCGGGCGAGGATCCCGTCGCTCCGCCCCTCCCGTCGATGGTTATGAAGTCGCATCCAGTCTTCGATATGAATTCAAGATCGCCCTCGATGTTCCCCGCTGCGATCTTTATGCCTATGGGCTTCCCGCCGGACCTCTCCCTCAACTCGTCGACGAGCTTCCTCATGTCCTCGGGGGAATTGATATCCGGATACCTGGACGGACTGAGGATGTCCTGCCCCTCTGGTTTTCCCCTGATCTTCGCTATCTCGGGGGTGACCTTCGCTCCGGGGAGATGCCCTCCCATGCCGGGCTTCGTTCCCTGCCCCACCTTGATCTCCACGGCGTCGCAGCCTTCGAAGACCTCGTCGGTGCAGCTGTACCTGTTGGGGATGTACTCGAATATGTAGCAGTGGGACGCTTCCATCTCCTCCGGGAGGACTCCCCCTTCTCCGCTGCACATGGCCGCTCCCGCCTTGGCGGATCCTTTGGCTAACGCCACCTTCGCCTCCTTGGACAGTGCTCCGAAGCTCATGTGCGAGACGTATATCGGCGTCTCCAATACCATTGGAATCCTAGCGCCCTTGCCTATCACGGTGGTCATGTCAGCCTTGAACGAATCGTCCTTGGGGAACCTGGCAAGCTGCGCTCCCAGGACGAGGATGTCGTCGAAGGCCTTCACCGGCATGAGGGTCTCCATCGCCTCGCCGGGTGATTTCCCCGAAAGTGCCAGCTCGTGGATGTAATCCATCTTCCCGCCGTCCTCTATGACAAGATCGGACTGGTAAGAGAGGTCCAGCTCCTTCGGCTCCTCCTCCGTGGTGATCCCCTCCACCTTCCTCGACACGGGGCCGTCGGCGACGAACGCGCTCTTCGGGGCCATGCACAGGGGACATCTCCAGCTCTCGGGGACGTCGCTGAACCTCTTGCCTTCCTTATCTTCGTCGAACTTGTGGAAACAGATACCGCAGTGGTAGGTGGACATGATACCCGCATGGCGTTACGGGTTAATGACGTTTGTCGGGATGTTCTCAATCGGCACGAAGAGGACGGAGGATCGCTCGCTGAGGCGGATGAGGGTTCGGCGGGGCCCTTCGGGACCTTGGGTCCCATCACATTTAAAATGCCAAATATGATCTATTATCTAGGAAAAATGCATTTAATATCTCAAATATAGACTATTAACTTGAACACATAAACGGCGGTAACATGAGAATCGACGAGATGACGGACGCGGGGGACATCCTAAAGGAACTGGCAAGGAGGTTCAAATTGTACAGGATCGAATGCCCCCTCACACAGGCCGACCTGGCGGATAAATCGATGGTGTCGCTGAGCACCGTAAAGAGATTCGAAAACGGAGAGGACATAAGCCTCGCCAAATTCATCAGACTGCTTCAGGCCCTGGATCTCCATAGGCATCTCGAGGTCCTGATAGCCGATCAGTCGATACGCCCCCATGCATTCCTACCGGGATCGAAACCGAAACAGCGCGCCAGGAAGAAACCGGTGAAAAGGACCGAATGGAAATGGGGCGACGAGGAATAACGGACGCGGTCCTGAACGGGAGGATCACTCGTTGAGGCGGATGAAGGTCTCGGTGATGTTCTCGGCGAGGCTCTTCATGGCCTTCAGTCCCCTGTCGTCCTCCTCCCACCTGTTGAGGTCCTTCCCCATCACTATCGATAACGGATCGGAACCGACCACTATCATCTGGTTCCTGAGCATCCAGTTGACCAGCTCGCTGTAGACGGGCATGCCCCCGTCCCTCTCCTGGGTGACGAACGCCGCCCCGATCTTGCCCTTCAGTCCCTTATCCCCGCCCTGAAGGCAGAGTCCTGCGCGCTCCAGGAATATCTTCAGCTGTCCGCTGCAGGACCCGTAGTAGGAGGGGGATGCGAGGATGATGATGTCGGCCGCCCTCATCCTGTCGAGGTATCCGTTCATCTGATCCTCCTCCATTACGCAGCGTCCGTCGCCGCGGAGCTCGCAGGAGCCGCAGAAGTTGCACGGAAGGAGGTTGGCCTCGTACACCTGAATCTGATCCGTCTCGAAGCCCTCCTTCTCCAAAGAATCGAGGAGGGACGTCAGTGCGTTGGACGTGTTGCCTACGAGGCGGGGGCTTCCGTTCAGGGCGAGTACCTTCATGGCGGAGGGTATGAAGATGCCCCGTAAATAAGGTATCGATAACACGAACTGTGTTCGGTAATTCACCTTGACCTCTGACACCTCATGCGAATCTGCTTGTACTCGTTGAGGAGGAGCACCTTCATGACTCCTCATCGTCGGTAAACCTGCGGCTGAGCCTGCGGGCCCGTTACCGTCGGGAATGCTGGACGTCGGACTGTACATCTCACATTGTCGAATCTTTGTATTACGATCCAATTATAATTGGATTCAAATCCAGAAAAAAAGGTCAGCGAATTACCGAACACAGTTGATAACACGCTCCGCCGTATGGAGCATGGATGCGGTTGGATAACCATTTTCGGGGCTTCGAGATATCCCAGATGGGAGTTGGATGATAGGCATGTTTTAATACCCTCTTCGAACCCCCCTATTTCCACTGCAGATTTCGCATAACACCCGTGTGTTTTGAATACTGGCACATGTCCGCGTTCGATATGCTGGCACAATCGATTCGATCATTCCCCTGCATAACATAATGATTGTTATAATTGATGAATATGGGGGGTTAAAATACTTAGAAATGCATCACTAATCCCGATGGCAAATTGGCACACTATAAACACAATAGTGGGGCCGTGCAGATGTGGGATGGGATGCCTTAAGTCCATACACCTGACGGACGGTAACGGGAATTACGATACGGTGTGGAGCCTCGATTGTCCGGCTTGCCGCTCCAAGTACGATCTCGTCGAATCCAAGCTCGTCGGCAACCCCGACAAGGCGATCGCGATGATCCAATACGTTCCCAAGAAGGTTCAGAGCCTTCTCAAGCAGACCGCACAGGCTATGACGGCGCAGATCACCGACAGCGCACAGACCGCCACATCCGGGGTCACGTCGGCACCGTCCGCCTGAACCCATTGGGCTGTGAGTACCGTATTCTCGGCGATACCAGTGACATCTGTCACCCTGTTCCCGGCATCGTCGGTCCAGCAGTCGAACCTTCTCCCGTCCGATACGTCGATGTAAGCGGACGACATATCCGTCTCCCTGAACAGTACGCAGTGACCGCCGTTGTCTCCGAAGTCGTATCTTATGAGCACATCCGCACCGGCCGTGCCGGCGGTGAATGCCGTATAGGCCCTCGATGCCGGTACGTCCAGACCCGTCACCGGGCAGTATGACCTCTCGATGCCCGTGCATCCTCCGAAGATGTCCGTCCCGAGATGCTCTATGTTCTGGATCTCGACGGTCCTCAGGGATGCGCATCCATGGAACGCATTGTCCCCGATCGAATGAAGGCCACCCGTGAAACCAACGTGCTGCAATGCCGCACACGAAGAGAACGCCTCGGCACCGACGGACCTGAGGGTGCCCGGGAACACGATCTCCGTCAACCCCGTGCCCATGAAGGCGCGGTCGCCTATCTCCGATATCCTGTCGGAGAGTGAGACGGAGGACAGAAGGGAGCATCCCTCGAACGAGGATGCGGGAACGGTTTTTATCATCGTCATGGCCGCGGTCTTCAGCTGTGCACATCCGGAGAACACCCCTGTGCCCAGCTGGGTGATGCCTTCGACCTTAACGTTCCTGATTCCGGACCCCATGAAGGCGCGGTCGCCCACGGAGGTCACGCCCACCGGGATCGCGATGTCGGATAACGTGGTACCGCGGAACGCCTCGGCCTCCACCTCGGAAACTGCCGCCAGCGAGATGGAGTGAATCGTGACCGAATGTCCGGCGGATGGTACGAACAGATTCGCGGGTACCTTCCATGCCAGATATACCACTGTCATCCCGTCGACGGAGGATCCCGCATCGTCGAACACGCCGCTCCCCGCGGATATCACCGACCTCACGTACAGTTCGCCGAGCCCGCCGCAACCCGCGAATGCGCCGTCACCCAGCGTCTCCAGCGAGGACGGGAGGTCTGCCTTCTTCAGCACTGTGCAGTCCCCGAACGCCCTATTCCCGATGGATCTGAGGGTGGACGGGTACGTGACGGAGTCGAGTCTGTCGGCGCCCTCGAACGCATGGCTCCCGATCCTCTCCACTCCTTCGGTTACCGTCAGCATCTCCATCTGCGCGATGTGCGCGGCCCACGGAGCCTCCGAGGAATCCGCATAGTCTGGCACATCCGTTGTCACGGTGAGGGAATGCGTCACGGCATCGTAGCTCCACCCCGGATCGGCGGAAGAATCGTCAACCCCCGTTACCATGAAAAAGCAGGCCGCTGCGACGACGGCGACCACCGGGACCAACAGCCTCATGGCCGTAATAACCTCATTGCCGCCTAATAAGTTTGCGTGCCCTTTCGCGCCCGCACGCCCGATAGGTTTTATTTATAGGGAGGCAATCAGCTCCCGATAGCACATGGTTTTGGAAGGATTGGGAAAATCGCTCAGGAACGCGCTCGGACGCATCACGGGAGCAACATCCATCGACGAACAGCTCATCAAGGATGTCGTCAAGGACCTGCAGCGCGCACTCCTGCAGGCGGATGTCAACGTTCAGCTTGTGCTCGCACTCACGAAGAAGATCGAACAGAGGGCGCTGGAGGAGAAGGCCCCCTCGGGAAAGAGTCCGAAGGACCACGTCGCCCGCATCATCTACGAGGAACTGGTCAACCTGCTGGACAACGGCGAGGGTCTCAAGATGCAGCCCCAGACCATCATGATGGTGGGACTGTACGGTCAGGGTAAGACCACCACCACAGGAAAACTGGCCAACCTGTTCAAGAAGAAAGGATTCAGCGTCGGGCTCATCGCAGCCGACGTTTACAGGCCGGCGGCATACGACCAGCTGAAGCAGCTGGGCGACAAGGTGGGCGTCGATGTCTACGGTGAACCCGGACAGACCGACGCACCCGGCATCGTCAAGAGGGGGATGGCCCAGTTCAAGGACAAGAAAGTGGTAATCATCGATACCTCGGGAAGGCACGCCCTGGAGGACGACCTCATCCAGGAGATCAAGGACATCGCCACAGTGGCGAAGCCCGACGAGAGGTTCCTGGTGCTGGATTCGCAGGTCGGTCAGCAGGCCGGACCCCAGGCCGAGGCGTTCCACAACGCCGTCGGAGTTACCGGTGTAGTCCTTACAAAGATGGACGGTACCGCAAAGGGAGGAGGCGCCATCTCCGCCGTCGCCAAGACCCATGCGAGGATCGTCTGCCTGGGAGTGGGAGAGCACATCCGCGACTTCGAGGCATTCGACGCCAACAAGTTCATCTCGCGTCTCCTGGGAATGGGAGATCTGTCGTCCCTGATGGAGATGGCCAAGGAGGGATACGAGGGCAAGGAGAAGGAGATGGAGGAGACCGCGAGCAAGATGGTCTCCGGGAAGTTCACCCTCAAGGACATGTACTCGCAGATGGAGGCCATGAACAAGATGGGTCCCCTGAAGAAGATCATGTCCATGATCCCCGGTATGGCCAAGATGGAGGACCAGATAAACTTCGAGGAATCCCAGAAGAAGCTGGCGAAGTTCAAGTGCATCATGGACTCCATGACCGACGAGGAGCAGGAGGACCCCTCGATCATCAAGGCGTCGAGGGTCAACAGGATCGCCATGGGATCCGGGACCACCGCCCACGACGTCAAGGACCTCATCAAGCAGTTCAACCAGAGCAAGAAGGCCGTCAAGGGAATGATGGGCAACCGCAAGATGCGCAAACAGCTGATGAAGCAGATGGGCATCTCCGAGGCGGACCTCAACAACATGCAGGATGATGACGAATGATCAGATTCGTGATCCTCGGCCACCGGGCGCACACCACTGCCGACTTCAAACTGGAGGACATCTGCGGCGGGGCCGGGAGACTGGACATCCTGACGAGATGCGTGAACTCCGCTTTCTTCCTGAGCCACGATCTGAGGAAGGACGTCGAGTTATACCTGTTAATGCTCGGGGGCGAGGACGCTCCCAAGCTGATCAGATTCTCGGGAGCGGAGATAAGGTACCTGAATCCCGACGAGCGTTCCACAGCATCGCTGATAAGGAACGCGCTCATGAAGAAGCTGGAACCGGACAGGGAGGTCAGGTCGTCACCCGGCATATTCGTGAGCAGGAAGGACCTGAAGGAGGTCATGGACATGCTCTCGAAGGATTCGAACTTCATCTACCTGAGGGAGGGCGGCACCGACGTAAGGGAATACGAGTTCCCGGAGAACCCGTGCTTCATATTGGGGGACGACAGGGACCCCACCGAAGAGGAGGAAGCGATAATGTCCCAGTACCCCTACGATAAGATCAGTCTAGGGCCTGTGAGCCTGCACGCAAACCACTGCATGGTCGTTGTACACAATGAGATGGACAGGAGGAGAGCGGCATGAGCGATACCGAGAGGATCCCCCAGCACAGGCACTGCAGGAACTGCGGTAAGGCATTCACCGGCGAGGGCGATTACTGCAGCAAGGAATGCGAGGACGGCAGGAAGAGCGAGATCAAGAGGAAGAAGAACGGCCTGATCATCATCTGGGTGCTGGCCGTTCTAATGATGATATACGCCATCATCTTCATGTCGTGATACCATGGTGACCAAGGTAGCCGTTGCGGGAACTTTCAACGTCCTACACGAGGGCCACAAGGCCCTTCTGGACCGCGCCATATGGATGGCCGACGAACTGTACATAGGGATAACATCGGACGAGATGGCCTCGTCCCACAGGAAGGAGGTCATCCCCTATTATCTGAGAAGGAAGGCCATCGAGGACTACATCATATCGAAAGGGGAGATCGCCACGATCTTCCCCATAGACGACATCTACGGACCTCCCGGGATCATGGACGACATCGACATTCTCGTGGTGTCGGAAGAGACCGCCGAGAACGGTAAGCTCGTTTCCAGGATGAGGGAGAAGAGGGGACTGAAGCCCCTGAAGCTGGATGTGGTCAGCCTCTACAGGAACTGCGACGGCGAGAAGCTGAACGCCACCGACGTGATGAACGGTTCGATGTCGCGCGACGGCCAGAGGGACGTCATACGCGTAGCGGTGGGATCATCGAACCGCGTTAAGGTCGAGGCTGTCAGAGAGGTGATGGAGACCATCTACGGCTCCGTGAGGATATATTCCGTGGATGCGAAGAGCGGCGTACCCGACCAGCCCTTCGAGGACGAGACGCATCGCGGCGCGGTCAACCGCGCCAAGGAGGCCCTGGGAGACAGGGACCTGTCCGTCGGGATCGAGGCGGGAGTGTTCGAGATGTACGGGGAGCTCATGGACATCCAGCACTGCGCCATCATCGACCAGAACGGAAAAGTTACAATAGGCATGGGATCGGGCTTCGCCTATCCCAAGGAGATCGCCGACCTCGTGAGGGGCGGGCTGACCGTCGGCCAGGCTGTAGACAAATTATATGACAAGAACGCCACCGGTCACTCCGAAGGGGCGATCGGACTCCTTAGCAAGGGGATAATGGACCGCAAGGAACTCACGAAACAGTCTGTGCTGGCGGCCATGATCCCGAGGTTGTGAGAGATGCAGAGATTCACCCCCGATCCGGATTCGCCGTACACCATTGACGAGTGCAAGATCAGGGGAAGAGCGGATTCCGTATCCGTTCCCGATGACGAGGAGGAACTCCGTTCCGAGATAGAGAGATGCTTCTCCTCGAAGACACCTGTGACGATCAACGCCATGCGCACGGGACTGTGCGGAGGCGGCGTCCCCGACGGGGGAGAGGTCATCTCGCTGGAGAGGTTGGACCGCATCATAGGCATCGGCAGAAAGGAAGACGGGTACTTCGTGAGGGTGCAGCCCTGCGTGACCGTCAGGACCCTCAGGGACACCATGCTGATGAAGCACATCGACGGCCTGAAGGATGTCACCGAGGGGGCGTGCGATTCCTTCCTGAAGGATCAGAGGAAATTCTTCTACCCCGTGGACCCGACGGAGATGGACAGCTCCATCGGCGGGAACATCGCGGCGAACTCATCGGGACCGAGGACGTTCAAGTACGGTCCCACGAGGGACTGGGTCATCTCAATCAAAGTGATTTTTTCAGACGGCAGGACCGTCCGCATAGACAGGGGGAAGCACTTCGCGTCGGGGAAGCATTTCTCCGCCGACGTCGACGGCATACACTTAGAATTCGACATGCCGTCGTACGATTTCAACACGAACGTGAAGAACGCGGGAGGACTCTACTCCAAGGATGACATGGACCTCATAGACGTGTTCATCGGCTCCGAGGGGATATTGGGTGTGATTTGCGAAGCGGACGTCCTCCTCGCCGAGTGGCACCCGCTGATCTCCAACATAGCGTTCATGCCCGATGATACTTCGGCATTGTCGCTGATAAAGGACGTGAGGCACGATCCGATAATAGCGCCGGAGTTCCTGGAGTACTTCGATTCCGGTTCCATAGATCTCATCAGGAGGGTATCAGACTCCGACCCGACGATACTCCGCCCGCCGGAGGAGAGATGCTCGGCGGTGTTCCTGGACATGGCACTGGACGACACCATCGCAGACAGGTACGACAGGCTATTCGATCTCATCAGGAAGAACGGCGGGGACCCGTCAAAGAGCTGGGCGGGACACGACCAGGACGACAGGGGGAGGATGTTCGAGTTCCGCCATTCCGTACCCAAGTCCATATTCGAGTACGTCGCATCCCTCAAGGAGGAGATGCCCGCCCTGAACAAGATGGGCACGGATATGTCCGTACCCGAGGATAAGTCGGATGAGATGATGGCCTTCTACAGGGAGACGCTGGATTCCTTCGGTCTCGAGTACGTGATATTCGGACACCTCGGGAACTTCCATCCGCACGTGGAGATCATACTGAAGGACCTTGAGGACCTCAGGAAGGCCAGGGAGGCTTACGCCATTCTTGCGCAGAAGGCCGTGGACCTGGGAGGTTCGCCCAGCGCCGAGCACGGTATCGGGAAGCTCAAGAGGGACTACATCAGGATGATGTACGGCGAGAAGGGCATAGAGGAGATACGCTCATTGAAGAGGTACTTCGATCCAGAGATGATACTGAACAGGGGGGATATGATTGAGTGATCTTCGCATAGCCGTGATGGTTAAACAGGTCCCCGACCCGAACCTCGTGGAGATATCCGAGGACGGGAGACTGATGAGGGAGAACGTCCCGTCGATGATCGACCCCTTCGGGAAGATGGCCTTGCAGCATGCCATAACGAACAAGTGCCAGCATCATGTGGATGCCATTTCCATGGGGCCCATGCAGGCCCAGGATGTATTACGCAAATCCCTCGAATTCGGAGCGGATGATGCCTACCTCATATCGGGAAGGGAGTTCGCCGGAGCGGATACCATCGCCACGGCAAGGACCATGGCGGCGTTCCTCTCCATGAGAGATTACGACCTCGTGTTCTGCGGTATGCAGGCAACGGACGGGGACACCGCGCAGGTGCCTTCGGAACTGGCGGTGTTCCTGGGATTCAACATCTACTCCTATGCTACTTCCATCGATCTGGAGAACATGACCGTCACCCAGAGCTACGAGAGGGCGGACGTGGTCTCGAAGCTGTCATTGCCCGCCGTGATCACATTCATGCGTCCCCCGCATGGATGCGTCCAGATACCTTCGATGACCGATTACGTATCGGCTCTCAAGAAAGAGATAAAGGTCGTCGGATTCGCGGATCTCGGGATAAGGATGTGCGACACCGGGGCCAAGGGATCCAGGACCAAGGTGAAATCGGTCTCCACCATAATCCCCAAGAAGAAATCCACGGAGTTCATAGACGGCGCCGACACCGTGTCCGCCGCATCAGCGATAATGAAGGAGGTGAAGGGATGAGCAACTGTTCCGGTTCCTGCTCGACATGCGAGGACGGCAACTGCTCCAGCAGGCTTCCCCCGGGGATGCTGGCACAATATGATCTGGAGCAGGACGTGTCCGATGACATCCTCGTGTTCATCGAATCCGACAGCGACGGTAACGTCCATCCCTCGGTGATAGGTCTCCTCGGTAAGGCGAGGCAGATCTCCAGCGGAAGGGTGTTCGGCGTGATGTTCGCGGGAGCCGAGGGGAGGCAGCAGTACGATATGCTGTTCTCCTACGGCATCGACACCCTCTACCACATGAGGAACCCGTCGGTGAAGGACTTCCAGCCCCTCACGTTCGCGGAAGCGATAGCGGACCTATCCAAGCGCATAACTCCCGCATCCATCCTGATATCGGCCACGCCGTACGGTAGGGAGCTTGCTCCCCTCATAGCGGCGAAGCTGGACACCGGACTCACCGCGGACTGCACACGCCTCGAAGCAGAGGGGAGAAGACTGATCATGTCCCGTCCCGCTCTGGGAGGGAACATCGAGGCCACGATCGAGACCGACAGGTTCCCGCAGATGGCCACCGTCAGACCCGGTACTTTCCCAGATCCGGAGCCGGAGGTCGGAAGGAAGGGAACGGCGATAAGCAGGCCCTACCAGATAGTGTCCCCGAAGGAGATCATCTCGGCGGATGTCCCCTCTCCGGGAACGGACATCGGTTCCGCCAAGATCCTCATATCCCTGGGCAACGGCATCAGGAAGAGATCGTCCGTAGAGAACGCCTACAGGCTTGCGGAGAGGATAGGCGCATCGGTGTCATGCTCGAGGGCGCTGGCGGACAAGGGCTGGATGCCAAGGTCGGCACAGGTGGGGCAATCCGGTAAGACAGTGTCCCCGGACCTGTACATAGCGTTCGGTATCTCCGGTGCGGTGCAGCACCTCGCCGGACTCAGAGCGAAGAGGATAATCTCGGTCAACAGGGACAGGAACGCGCCCATCAATTCCGTCGCCTATAAGGCGATCGTAGGAGACGCCGACGCGATCCTCGAGAGTGTGCTCAGGCAGGCTTGAAGAACGTCTTGAGACGCTCGTAGACCCTGTCAGCGTGACCCTTGATGGGATCGTCGTTCCACTGTGCCAGTATCTCCATGTCCTTGCCTACGAAATACGTGGTCCTTCCGGATGCGCCGCACTTCTTCAGAAGCTCG
>JAFPVN010000181.1 GCA_017395275.1 Candidatus Methanomethylophilaceae archaeon
CCTCGGCGCGGAGTCCGATGACCGGGATACCGGTCTTCTCCTGGATGTTGTTTAAGGTTTCCACACCCTCGGTGGTGGTGAAGATGACGTCCGCTCCGGTGTCGATCATCGCCTTGAAGTTGCTGGCGTCGCCCACGTCGGTCTTGTCCTTGATCTTGTCGGCGTACGCCACGCGGTATGTTGCGAGGTTGTAGTTGGCGGCGGACCCGGACGTTCCCTTGTCCATGGAGTCTATTCCCACCACTTTATCGATATCGAAATAACTGACCATCCTCAGTGCGCCTGCGCTGACGCAGACGACCTTCTGCACATCGCCGGGGATCGATACCTCCCTGCCGCGGATGTCGGTCACGGTCCTGTCGCCCTTGGAATCGCTGTCCTTGGTGAGCTGATAGATACCGAATCCCGCACCAGCGACCACCAGTACCGCCACGACGGCTATCGCTATGACTTTTGCGTTCATGGTGGGAGGATGAAGTCAGTGTGCAGTATATTAGTGTTACTAATTTAGAATTAGTGTTACTAGGTGTAGGGGTATGGGTATGCCTTGCCGCAATCGAGCGTTATTTCTACCGCAGCGACATACCCGATATTATGGGAGACATAGAATTCAGGGATGTCGCGAGGGCGAAGCAGGCCCTGTCGGAAGAGGAATGCTTGGATATCCTCAGGAAGGAGCTCAGAGGCGTATTGTCCGTAAACGGCGACCATGGGTATCCCTACGGCATGCCCATCAACCACTATTACAACGACGATGACGGAATGATATACTTCCACGGAGGGAAGAAGGGCCATAGGACCGATTCCTTCAGGAAGGATGACAGAGCGTCGTACTGCGTTATGGATAAGGGTACTTTATCGGAGGACGGGTGGTCTTTGGACTTCAGGTCGGTGATAGTCTTCGGGAGGATCGAGGAGGTTAATGATCCGGAAAGGATGATCGACATCGTCCGCAGGCTCAGCCTCAGGTTCACTGATGATATGAAGTACATAGAGGACGAGATCGAGAGGCACGGTTCACACACTCTCATGTTTGCTCTGAGGCCGGAGCACATCACGGGGAAGAGGGTCAACGAGTCGTGACCATATGCTTTAAAGGAAAAGGAATGGATACCGTACCGGTGAGATACATGGGAGACAGAGAGATCATCCTCGAAGTAATGAAGAAAGCGGGGGAGCCCCTCAACGCCGGGAAGGTGGCGGAGCTGACCGGACTCGACAGGAAGGCCGTGGACAAGGCCTTCGCCGAGATGAAGAAGGACGGCACCATAGTGTCGCCGGTCAGGTGCAAGTGGGAACCCGCGAAGAAGTGACGTCCCATCTTCCGCCTGCCGTTATCAGGGCGCCCCGCCGCGGTTCCCGCCGACCATATCCCCGGGGTATTCCGGATCATCAGGGCAGCCACATCGCTTCTTGGCACGCTTGTTCATGTACAGGGAGCCGGCGAGGATGGATACGGCCAGAACGGCGAATGCCAGCACGATGTAGTGCGGTATCAATGCCAGGAAGACGGAGGCCCCAAGCATGATGATCCCGCCCCCATGCGCCACCTTCCTCTCGTCATAGGCAGACTTCTCCTCTTCGGTCATCGTGTTGTATCCGGCGACCGCCCAGCCTCCACTGCCCGAGAGCATAACGACGGATACCGCAGCAGCCCCTATCGCCATGATGTACAGGACCAGGTCCGTACCGCTGCCGGTATCGGACAGTATTATGCACAGGATCAGCACCATGACGGATACGGGCATCAGGATGAGCAGGATTCCGAGTTTCAGGTCGCCGTCCATGGAGAATCAATCCGATGCGTGTATTAATCGTATAGTTACGTGACCGCTCACCCCGGGTCCGTCAGGTGTTGTACGCCGCTATGAACAGTATGCGGATCAGGCACATGGTGAACACCGTGAGGTTGAGGAGCAGCATCATACGGCGGAAGACCTCGCAGTACGACAGGTTCCGCCTTTCGACGGCGTACGAGGAAGGGAGGAACGATCCGGACGCGGTCGGGAAGCTGGACAGGATTCTCGATACGGGATACTCGGATCGGAGGGGAGCCCCTGCCGACAATCTGATGAGTGACGGCGTAGGTCACGGCTTTATACGTGATAGACGTGGAAACATATGGGCGGCGCCGCCAAACGGACAGTCATCGCTCCGTGTAGGCATCTATCCTCCGGATATCGGCGGCGCCGGTCCCGACATGTTGATCTCCTATGGGGGGTTAGGTAACATAGTATCATCCCGGGAGATACCCAAATTCTGAGCGTGCCATCAATCGTGGTTCTGGTTTCCGATTTGGCAAGGTCCCCCTCTCGCGGGAGCCCTTGCCCGACCGGAAAGAAGGGCTGACGGGAACAGTACCTTGCAATCTCCCGGAAAAGCCGTCGGAGACGACGGAAAGAAGGGGGCGGAATCGTGAACGGAAAGAACGGTTCTCTTGTTTCCATTGGGGAAGGACTTGTTTACGCGGTGTGCGGGAGAAAGATCCCGGGGAAAGGTTTATCCGTCAGTCCGCTCATGGAATGTATGCGGAGTCAATCCGCCCTGCCGCCTGAATATCTTTGCACCTCAAGAGTGCGTCTCAAGATATGTTGTGGCATCAGACCACGTATCAAGACAATAGAGTGTCTTTGCGCTTCGAGCGCGGTGCGGCAGGTTATTCTTCTTCACGTGAACTGGTGCGTCCCTTACGGGCCGCCCCGTTCACGCATTCGGGATGGTTCTCCGTGAGGGACATCTCATGTCCTTTCTGCTGCGCCGAAAGGACGAGGCTTTTCTTCAACGAGGGGGACACCGGCACCGAGGGGTACCAGTGCGTGAAGTGCGGATGCACATTCATCGTTCTGAAGAAGGGGGTGATCCCGGAACCGGAATACGATGACGACGAGGAGCACACCAAGGGCCGCTGGCCCTACTGAAACCGCTTTCCCGTCCTGACCGACGGGATTTCAAACATCTTCAACGATAAGGAGTTGCAAATCATGCTATAGATTATCGACACGGAGACCTCCGGGCTGGAGGGACATCCGAAGGACAGGGTATTGGAGATCGGAATTGCGGAGTACGACGAGAGGACGGGAGAGGCGAGGGAGGTGTATTCCTCGATGGTCACCTACACGGATCTGAAGGAGCACTGCGAGTAGAAGGAGAGGGCCGATGGTCCGATCCGGATCTTCAGACATTCCGACCTGTCGCTGGAGAGGATACTGGCGGAGGGGAAGGATGTATCTCTGGTAGCGGAGGAAGTGAGGGGCATAGTTCTGAACCAGAGGGTGACCGCGTACAATGTAGAGTTTGACTTCTTCAAGTTCCTACTGGACGAACCGTGGAATCTGGATTGCATTATCGCCTATGACATCATGCATCTGGCTACGGACAGGATCTACGACCTGGCGGATGACGATCTGATTGAGGATAAGGAGCTTCGGAGTAGGCTGCTGCGGGAGAGGGAGGCCTTCGGTCAGGAGGACAAGTGGATTAGGTCGATAGATGCGTACAGGGTGCTGTGCCCGGAGGATCCGATGAAGCTGGATAGGATGCGGCACAGGGCGATGGACGATGCGGTGATGGAAGCACACATTTTGAAAGTGTTGTGTAGTTGATGGCTATCTACCCGTGAATCGCTAATTCCATATCGGACATTTCCTTATGCTATTATCAGGGACGATCGTGGTCAACAATTCAAAACTGAAGGAGGCACTACAGGGGGAGATTTCGGATAAGGCCCTACGCGCCGCATTCACCGATGTTTGGAATTCCAAGACCGTTCAGGAATATGAGATAGAGGACAAGCAGAAGAAGAAAATCGAGATTATCCAAAGAATCAACAAATCGTCCAGGAACATCCTGAAAAACGTAGCACATTTGAAGAAACTCGCATCGAAGAGAAGAATCAAGAAGAACGTTGCAGCAGATCTCGACGATCTCATCGACAAAACTTCGGACGATGAGTATGTCACAGGATGCTACTCGAGTTACTATACACCTAAGCCCGAGAAACTGTACAAATACGTCAAGTATGAATATGCGTTGAGGACCGTCAAGGGTTCGTATCTGCATTGCGGGACTGCGGAGTACTACAGACTGAAGGATGAGAACGAGAACAAAGCCTTCGTCGGAAAACCGAAAGAGACGGACGATTTCTATCAACTGGTTCTGTCAGAGGTCGTATCCAAACTCCTCGAAAGGAGAAACGTTAGCCTGGACGAAAAGACGGGCCAGATACAGAAGGTGCTCGACAATCTGTATTACATCGGATGCCTGTCCGACGATCCTGATTCGCATGCATTATGGAACAAGTTCGGGGGGAGCGGCGTATGCATCGAAATCGAGGCAGTCAATCTGAACATCCATAAGATAACCTACAACGATGCACCGATTGATCCAGATTATCCCAGCATGATGTTCAGAAAACTCAATGAGGAGGTAGAGTACAAGTCGAGAGATGAAGTATCGAAGAAGTTCGACCAGGTATTGCGTATGCACGCCAACATCGAATTGCTCAACAGATACCGCAAAGACGATCGGTGGCGTTACGAATCCGAATGGAGGCTCTTGGTAGACAAACACGGGGTCAATGAAAGCAGCAATCATCCCGTGAAGATCACCAAGGTGGTCAGCTGCCTGCCTCCGGATGATCACCGGGAATTGCAAAATTGGTGCGAAAAGCACCATATTGATTGTGTACGCAGAAAAGGGTATGAATTGTATTAATTCACTTCTGTTTTCTGTTGTCTAAACTGATATTGGTTTTGTCCAGATCGTTGTCATTCCCAATCATGACGCCGTTGTTGACAAGAATCTGGAATATGGTTTGACGCATCTGTTCATCTTTTTCCTTGTCACTAAAATCTAGATCATATTTGTCAAGATTGCCATATTTGGATTCCAGTTCTAAAAGTATGTCGAGTATAGTGTTGTCAACCGTAGTCAAGATGTCATTGACGTGAGTGATCCCCAACATCAATCTGGCAGATAGAATCTCTGTGATGTTGGTGCCTTTCTTAATCGTAGGATAGGTTTCTGGAGGCCAGGGTATCATGAGGTATTGTTCTGCCTTGAGCAGAGCACGCAATCCACCTACGCCCTCCTTGAACGAATAGGTCAGCATCTTTTTGCGGGTTTCATCATCCACCGAAATCAGGGGGAGATTTGTGTTCTTGATCTGAGCGTATCCGACTATTATGTCCCCCTGGAGAAAACCGTGGGCTTTTCTGTACTCCGGGACATCCTCGCCCTTATAACCGTACAATTCGGAATCGATCCATTTGTCGAACTGTTCACAGCCCAGTCCGAAGGTCAGCACCTTGAGTCTTTTCAGGAGGGATTCGGTATCCGGTTCGGACTGTGTCGCATCTTTGAATATGGCGCTTCTTTCCATCTGCATCACCCGAACAGTCCCTCAATCCAGGAAACGACATCGCCCCAGAAACTGAAGAGAAAAATGAATCCTACAACGAGAGAAATGGATACCGTAATTAGAATAGATTTTAATCCACCGTAAGAATCGTCGTTTTTCTCGGTGATTTTGGATTTCACCAAGATATTGTTGTCACCTATTCTGATTGACAAGTGTATCATTCCTCTGTTTAGTTCGTCAATTAATACGGTTTAACAGACAAATAACTCTTGCCTATCGATTTGTTGAAATCACAATGGTGTTTAACAAACAGCGTCTGATTCCATTTTTGTATTAGATGTGAATTTAACACATGGCCGGGTAACAATTATTCTGGGTATGTGTTAAATTCACGTCAGTTGGGAATTCCTTATGTTTATGGCGACGTCTATGCCTCTCGCCGTGTACTCGTCCCATATAGCCTTGCTGTCATATGCGGCATCTGCCAGCACCTTGCCGACCTTATGGCCGGCAGAGAATACGTCATTCATTAGACCGTCGAAACAGGTGATGTCACCGCATCTCTCATCGGTGACCGCATAGACCAGTATGCGGTTGGTATCGGGATCCACTGCAGCATGGAGCTTTATCCAGCCGGTAACCGGTTTCATGTTCCAATGGTACGACATCCATCCTCCGTACTTGTTCAGTGACATCCCCGTCGAATCTATCGCCACGGATATCGGTGCCTCGGAGACTTCGACGTCGCAGGGTCCCGAGGCCAAGACCCTGCCGTCGGCTCCGCCGACGGCGGATACCTCCCTGCACCTGTCGTAGAACCGGGTGAGGATTATCCCCTTGAATCCCTTCTCCTCCAGGAAATGGTCGAGGAACCCTCTGGCCAGGCGGTAGCTTATGCCCAATGCGTGCTTCAGCCGGTTGCCCCACTCGATCATCTTCCCGGTGAACACGAACGGCCGCCCCAACTTCCCGCCGTTCATCCTC
>JAFPVN010000182.1 GCA_017395275.1 Candidatus Methanomethylophilaceae archaeon
CCGCTTCCTCGGGGGTCACCCCGGCGGTCTCCAGGCAGCTGTTTATGAGCTCCTGCTTGGTCACCCACCTGTCGTAGGGGCATCCGCGGATCGTCAGGAAGCATCCGTCGAGGTCCATCGCCTGGAAGGACTTGATCGCGAAGTCCTCCAGCATCATCGTGGCCACGGAGAGCATATACCTCCCCGAGAGCTCGATTACGGTCTCATCCACGCCGGGATACTCCAGGAAGTTGTAGTACTCCTCGTTCCTGCCGTATGTCTTGGCGAATTCGATGGCCATGGGGGCCACCTGGTCGTCGGAGAGCCCGAAGATCCATTGGATGCCTTTGGAGAAGGGTCCGCAGAGGCTCTCGAGCCATCTCTCGCGGGGCTGCGCCTGGAATCCGTGCTCCTTGATCATGATGTCGAAGGTGGCGAAGGATCCGGGGGACGTGTCCATGAGCGTACCGTCCTTGTCGAAGATGATGAGCCTCTTGCCTTCCATGGGACGTTAAAGGAAAGCGGCCATATAACTTGAACGGTCCGGGAAGATTCATGCCGTCCCAGTACGGATCCCGCGATTACAGAAGATATCATTAACCCCCTCCCGGTATGCGTTCCTTTTTTTCCAGCGGTTGTGCCAGAATCCTGAGTTCAAACTAAATAAAGGGTTGAATATTCCAATATGTATTTATTCCCGAAGGAGATATTATAATCATGGCCCGCCGCGTTCTCGTCAACATCGACGACAGGATTATAGACGCCGTCATGGACATCGGAGCGACGGAAGGCATCGCCGGGATATCCGCCCCGAAGGTGGCCAAGATGTGCGGGATCTCCCATTTCACGTGCTTCGACCATTTCGGTACGAAGGAGAACATGCTGAAGCAGGCCGCCATCGCCTTCGAGAACAAGTACATGAACGTGCTGATGAACCACATGTCCACCCACAAGGACATCGAGGAACTGTGGCTGGATATGCTCGACGAGCTCTCCAAGGACGCCAACGGCACGCTGTATTATCTGAACTACACGTCCGCCTTCGGATTCAAGCCCACTCCCCAGAACATCAACTTCGAGACGTACAAGGGCGCGCTGATCAAGGCCATCGGCGAAGAGATCGGCGATTTCTCCGACGCGATGTACATGCTCACATGGGATTACCTTTCCACCAACTGTTTCCTCTACGCAAGATACATCATAAGGAAGCAGATGCCCGACAAACCCGAGGTCAGGAAGTTCGTGAAGGATCTGGTCTTCCAGGGCGTGCACAACATCTTCAAGACCTACAAGAAGGATTGAATTCAGGATCCTTCGCACCATGTGTGTGCCGGTTTGCTAAAGTTGGTATTTAAACCCCTTTAATTAAGCGAAAATAACTAAAGCGATTTTAGTTATCCGAACGTAATTAAAATTTTCCAGATTTATTTTAATAACATCCGATTAACAAAAAAAGAGCCGATTTTTTTTGATCATCCGGAGGATTCGGAACCCGTCAGGATATGACCGCATCCGGGAGGAAGAAGGTCAGACCTCCCTCCTCCTGAACAGGAAGTACCCTGCTACGGCGGGGACCAGTCCCCACAGCACCATCACCAGCGAATCCCTGACGGGGTTCGCGATGGGTCCGTCGAAGCAGTTGACGACCGCCGCGGATGCCACATCGAGGACGTACCACATCTCGCTTGGATCGATGTCCATCGCCAGCACGGCGACCATGGCGATCACCATCGGCGCCATCAGGATGAAGATGAACGTCAGGATGGATGCCGAGCTCGACTTCTTCATCAGCGCACTGAAGAACAGCGCTATCCCGGTGAGGGAGAACGCGTACACTGCGCAGTAGCCGAAGGATGCGGCCATCTCGGAGGCCACGCCGCCGGTCTTGATCGCCACGGCAACGGCAGAGAGGACGAAGTACAGCAGCACGATGCCCAGGTTGAGCACGTATGCGGCGCAGAACTTGCCTATGACGATGGAGTACTTGCGCACGGGCTTGGTGAACAGGGTGAGGGCAGTCCTGTCCTCGAACTCCGAGACGATGGTCACGGAAGAGAACAGCGTCGCGCCTATGAGCAGCAGGAGCTGCAGGAACGAGATGTAGGACTGCGTTGCGCCCCTCACGGTCATGTCCGAGTCGGCGAAAGCGAACATGATCCATGTGACCAGAGCGTAAAGTGCCAGTATGAGTCCTCCGAAGATGAAGATCTTCTTCCCGTGGAAGAACTTGAGGATCTCGTACCTTCCTACGATTACCGCCTGACGGAGGTCGTCGCCGACGTCTATGGATGCCTTCTGTTTTCCCTCCATGGAATCACCTCGACTCCTTGATCATGTTGAGGTAGATGCTCTCGAGGGCCTCATCCTCGTTCATGCTGTATGCTTTGATCCCCGCGGAGGTGATCCTGTTGAGCAGTTCCATCTGTTCCCGGTCCCCTCCCTTGAATCCGAACCTTACGGTGTTGCCACCGTAGGTTACGTTGGAGACGTTGGGGAACGATGCGATGGTGTCCGCATCCTGTTTGGTGGCGCCTCCGACGATCTTGACGCTGATGTTCCTGAGGCTGTTGGAGCCCAGGACGTCGTCGATGTCGCCTTCCAGAAGGAAGGTTCCGTGGTTGATCATCACTATGCGGTCGCACATGTCGCTGACCTCGTGCAGCATGTGCGAGCTCATGAGTATGGTGAGCTGGTTGTGCCTGGACCTGAGGTTCTTGAGGATGTCCCTGGTCTCGGCCATACCTCTGGGATCGAGACCGGATGTCGGTTCGTCGAGGATGATGATGCTGGGATCGTTCAGCATCGAAAGACCGATGGAGATCCTCTGCCTCATGCCCTTGGAGAATGTACCGATCTTCTTGTCGGCCCACTCGGACATCTTCATCTCATCGAGGATCTCGATGGTCTGGGTCTTTATCGATTCCTTGGACATCCCGAACAGTTGGCCGACGTACTCGAAGGTCTGTACCGGCGAGAGATAGGGATAGAACTCGGGGGTCTCGACGACGGTTCCCACGCCCTTGAGGGCGTTCTTCGCGTCGACGGTGACGTCTATGCCGTTGAGGTAAGCGTTGCCCGATGTCGCGTTTATCAGGTTCGTGAGAATCTTGAGCGTGGTGCTCTTGCCCGCACCGTTCGGCCCCAGGAAACCGGTGAAGCTGTTCTTCCTCACCTTGAAGGACAGGTCGTTGACGGCGACGAAGTCCTTGTACTGCTTCCTCAGGCTCTCTATCACTATCGGATCCGAGGTCATGTTATCCGGTTCGGTCTATCCCGCATACGTATATATTAGTTGTCGGGTGCGAAGATCCCGCATGGGGATTCATCATCCTTATCTACGATGTGATAGACTCTCGGCCATGGAATTCGTCAGAAAGAGGCCTGAGGATGCGGAGGAACTGTCGGAGTACCTGCATCCTATATGGCATGAGGTGTTCGACCCGCTGATGCCCTACGAGGAGGCGGAGTACATCTTCACCACCTGGACGAATCCCGATGCAATCAGGAAGGCGATGTCCGACGGATATGAGTTCGGTTATGTGTATCGTGATTCCGAACGTCTGGGTCTTTACTCATACCATCTACAGGACGACAAGAGATTCTACATCAACAAGCTCTACTACGAACCGCAGTTCAGAGGGAAGGGGCTCGGCAACGAGGCCCTCAGGAAGATGATCTCGATCGCAAGGGAGAACGAATGCTCGGAGGTCTATCTCAACGTCTACTACAGGAACGAGAGGGCCTTCAAGGCGTACCTGAGAGCGGGTCTCACCGATTACTACCGCTACAGCGAGGACATCGGCGGAGGGTACTCCCGCGAGGATTACATCATGAGCATGAAACTCTGATTTTTTCCTTCAGAATTGCCTTGATCTTGTCTGAAAGTATCTTCTCAGACAGAATGCTCCCCTCGTTGGCCTCAATAACGGATTCGACCACCTTGCCGACAAACAAAGCCCCGGAATATTCTCCTGTCCTCAGCATATGGAGGTAATCGCCGACCAAATCCAGGATTTTCAGGGGATCGCTGAATCCGATCTGCAGTATATACCTCTGCATCACGACTACATCCGTCAAAACCTCTGATGGTTTGCTGCGGATATGATTTCTAGTGCGGTAAAGTAACAGGGCTCGGTGACGTATCCTTCGGAGAAGATGATATACTTGGGCTTCTTTGTGCGGCCCTCGGAAGGTCTTGTTATCGAATCGAAGGACTCCAACGGCTTCATATTCACTCCGGATCGGGGAATATCTCCCTGAAGCAGGGCACTGCGCCATATCTCCCCTCGAGATATGCCTTGTCTATCTTCCTGTCCGACCGCTCGTTGAACTCCTCCAGGGAGAATAGCACAGATGCACCGTCCCGCTTCTCCATGAACCAGATCTCATCCCTGCGCAGGAGGTCCAGATCCATAAGCCTCGATTCGTGGGTGGTGGTGATAAGTTGCCTGCGAAGGCTGTTGCTGAGCTTCTCGAAGTCGCGAACGAACTTCTTGGTGAGTTGGGGGTGCATGCTGCGGTCCAGCTCGTCTATCACGTATACGAGATCCTCCTCGTCCTGGGGATCCAATATGGGAGTGAGATCGAATAGTCTGTTTGTACCGTCGGATTCCTCGTAGTACTCGAACAGATTCCCGTCGTGGTCGAACATCATCTTCTTAACCATGGGCCTACCGTTCTCATCGAAGAAGAAAGGGAATTTTCCAACTGCGCCGCCGTCGATGACTCCGCAGGGTTCGTCTCCGACGACCTTCGTGTTAAGGTTGCGCGCGACGTTATAGAGCACATCGGGGGGGATGGGGTTGTGCATCTCATCCAGGGGCTGATATTCTATCCCGGATATGCCCGTACCGTATGCGGGAAGCACGCCCTTGGTGAAAGCATCCCTCCTCTTGGTGAATCTGAAACCCGTCGCGCCCCCTGCGGTGATTATCCTCAACGAATTGAGGAACCACCTCAGGACCTTATGTACTGTGCCCAGACCGCCTTTCTTGTTGGGAGGAACCTTGGACAGGATGGTGAGGAAGGGTACGGAATGATAGTTCTTAGCTTCAGAGCGATAAACCGCGAAAAACATCTTGTCGTTGGAATCAAGATTCAATCCGGTAGTTATCTTGTCCTTCTCTCTTGAGAATATTGTAACAGTTCTGCCGGTTTTAGCGCATTTGAGCCATTCCGACTGTATGGACCCCGAGGAAAGAAGAATCTCAATACCGTAGATGTACTTCTCATCCTTAATGCTGAATACGAACTCGAAAGCGGTGCCCTTCTTCTCATTTGAGGGATTGATCCTGCAATAGTCTGTAGGAGGGATCCTGATGTTGAATCCCAGGAGATTCCTTACGGCAGCCATTGCCTTGATCAGATTGCTCTTCCCGGATGCGTTGGATCCGAAAATTGCCGCAGTCTTCAGTACACTGTATCCTTTGATGTCGTACACGTGATCGCTGTTGTTCCGGGATGATCCGGCAATCATCGTAAGTTTCTGTTCGGTATCGAATGATTTATAGTTCTCAACACGGAATTGTATCAGCATATTGTCACCGTTATCGATTATTTCGATAAAGATGTTTATTATTAGTATTATATGCGCAACTATATATTAGATTATCGAAAAAATCGATAATCTACGGAATGTGTCACAGTTATGATCTGCGATATGGGGAGTTCGTAAAAACGAGAACCGTATCAGGGATCACTGACCGTACTGCACCAGCTTGGCGGAGACGGTCATGGTCTGGGAACCGTAACCGAACCAGGTGCTCCTCTGCTGTCCCGAGAAGGTAATGACCAGTTCCTCGCCGTCGCCGCAGTGGATGTAGTTGGACTGCTTGGTCGGCTGAGAGTCCTGGGATGCAATCTTGTTCCCGTTCATGCAGATGTACTTGCTAGTACCCTCCTCATTGAGGGTGATGCTTCCCAGGGACGTCGTCCTTCCGGTGGAGAGGTTCTTCTTACTTATCTGCACGGTGACGCTGGAGTGGGACAGCAGGGTGGATGCGTCGGCTATGGATACGTAGACGCAGAAGTAGACGTCCGAGGGCACCTTGAGGACGGCGTCGATAGTGCTGTTTCCATCGTCCTTCGCGGCTATGCTGTGGGTGTCGGAACCGGAATTCTGGATGTAGATGCCGGGAGGGTTGCTCTCGTCATCGATGACGAAAGCCATGCCGTCGCCGAGGTAGTCGGGGTTGAGTTCCTCCAGTGTCTTTTTCAACTCCTCGGAGGCGCTGACGAGCTTGAATGCGACGGTGTTGGTTGGGCTGAGGTACGATCCGTTGCTACCGTCGGTGACGGTTATGGATACGAACAAGGAGAGGTACGGTTCCTCGGTTCCGCTGTAGTACAGGCCGGATAGGGTGAAAGATAGCCTGTAAGCGTAACCGTTCGCTATGGTGCCGTCGCCGCCTCCCCAGGTGAGCTGGGATGCCCCCGATGCGAACCTGTCTGTCAGTCCGCTGACCGAGTATGAGACGGAATAGAAGCCTGTACAGTAATGTC
>JAFPVN010000183.1 GCA_017395275.1 Candidatus Methanomethylophilaceae archaeon
GATCTACCAGCCTGGCGACACGGTGAACGTGCCGTCCAGCAAAACCGCGACTGCTTCAGCGCAGTGGTCGGAGAACACTCTGGAGGCCTCTTCCGAGGACTTCTGGGCCGTTTCAGGAACGGTATCGGAATTCTCCGTGACGGCATCCGCCAACAACGGTGCCGTCCTCTCCTATGGTATCGCCGATCCCGGGGATGCGGAGTTCTCCTTTTCTTCCGACGGGGCCGTGAGCTATACTCCTTCCCCGGCGGAAGCCACGGAGATCTGCCAGCTGGAGATCGAGGTCACCGCGACCTTTCCCGACGGTCAGACCATGACCGCAGAGGTTCCTCTGACGGTGACCGTCGACCCCGTTTTCGATTTCACCAACAACCCCTCCGACGGCACTCTGGCCGGGGAGGCAGTAACATGAAAAAGTTATTCATCATCACAACGGCGGTCATCGCCGCTGCGGCGGTGTTCCTCGCCCTGGGGATGTTCTCCGACGATTCTTCAGCGTCGTACTCGTCCACCTTCGGCTCGGATTCCGTCGGTGCGGAGAGGATCGTCTTCGATTCCAACGGAGGCTCGGGAGGGTATGCGCAGTACGTCCTGAACGGCAACTCCGTGTACTTCCCGACGGAGTACGAGGCCTCAGGCATATCGAACAATACCTACCAACAGGTAACGAGGAACGGTTACGTGCTGTTGGGATGGTCCGAGAGTCCTTCGGCATCCTCGCCGACCTATCATCCCGGACAGTCCTATACGGTCACGGTCCCCAAAACATTCTATGCCGTCTGGGGTTCGACCGCATACAGCGACCGTTTCTTCTCGTACACCGAATCCGTCTACAAGATACCTGTCGGACAGACAATAGCCCAGGAGATCGAGGCCAACGACGGCATCAACTACTGCCGCGAGAGCGTCGTGGACACGATTACTGTGACGCTCTACAAGGGAACGTCCCCGTACACGTCATCCACGTACTACGGGAGCATGAGGTACTTCCAGGGCATATCCACGGACCTTACGAGCGGATGGGCGACGGCGGATCTGCACAGCAGTTCCTCTTATAACATCAGGGGAACGCCCACGGAAACGGGGACGTTCACCTTCGAGATGAAGATCGTGAACGCCCAGGGCTACACGTTCTACAGCAAGAACGTGTTCGTCGTCTACGATCCGAACACCGACCCCTCGAACATCATGCACGTCACCTACAACGGTAACGATGCGGGTTACGGCCCTTATCATACCGTTGTGAAGTTACCTGATTCTGTAACTACCAAGCAGAAGGGATGGAACGTGACCGTGGACGGTTCCCCGGCCATATTCCCCGTGGGAGGCTCGTACACGCTGGTAAAGAAGGAGACGGTCCTCACCGTCAACGAGTACACCTTCGACGAGGTCGCCGCATCGGGAGTGGCCGGAGTAATCGCATACAACGCCAACGGGGGATTCTACAACGGATCCTTCGCCGAACTCGTTCCTACGGATGGGTACACCGCCCTGAAGAACGGCTCGATAGTAACAAAATCAGGTTACTCGTTCCTCGGATGGAACACCACAGGACTTTCCACCGACCCCATCTATCCCGCAGGCTACCTGTACGACATCCAGGGCGAGTATACCGAGCTGAAAGCGGTCTGGGGTACCGCCGGTTCTCCTGTCACACTGTACTTCGAGAATCCAGGGGACGGTTCGCAGAACTTCTCCGCAGTAACATTCTCAGGTTACCGTTACGCCCTCCCCGTGAACGGCATAGCCCTGTCAGGCTACGACTTCATGGGATGGAGCGAGACCAGATACGATGTCGGGATGGGGACCGCGGATGCGGGCAATTCCGTTCTCGTATCGTCGTCCAAGACCTATTACGCGGTATTCCAGCCCAAGGTCTATTCCTGCACCATCAGGTACGACGGCAACGGCGGGATCGGGACGATGAATCCCCAGACCGAGACCGTGTCCTCCGTACCGCACTACATGACCGTGGCGGGATGCTCCTTCGCCTATGCCGGGTATTCCTTCGCGGGATGGTCCGAGACGAGGTATGCGGAATCCCCGTCCTATGCGGCGGGAAGCTCCTACTGTTTCACCGACGGCGGGGAAATAACCCTGTATGCGGTGTGGACTGAGAACA
>JAFPVN010000184.1 GCA_017395275.1 Candidatus Methanomethylophilaceae archaeon
TAACCGAGTCGGGAATGGTAACGGAAACTAAAGAACTACATCCAGAGAATGTATGGTTTTCGATAGAAATAACCGAGTCGGGAATGGTAACGGAAACTAAAGAGGTACAATCCGTAAATGTCCCGATTCCAATGGAGGTAACAGAGTCGGGAATAACTATCGTTCCCAAAGATGTGCATCCCTCGAACGCCATCCATCCGATAGAGGTCACTGAACTCGGAATAGTGACGGATGTCAGACTTGTGCATCCTTCAAATGCTGACAATCCGATAGAGGTCACTGAACTCGGAATAGTGACGGATGTTAAGGAAGTGCATCCTTTAAATGCGTAAGATCCGACAGAAGTCGCTCCGTCTGAAATTGATACAGAGTCGATTGTATTTCCTCCCCACTTGACATCTGAATAGGAATTGTTCATCGCTCCTGTCCCAGTGATAGAAAGCGCACGGGTTTCAGTATCATACGTCCAGGTCAAATTGTCCCCGCAGGAACCGCTGGTCTCCCCTGTCGCTTCGGTGGAATCCGAATCATTCACAATAACAAAACACACAACGGCCAGCATCACAAAGATTGCCGATACAGCCAACAACCTGCCGGAGGCGCGGGAACGGAGATGTCCGTCCCCCCCCCCTCACGGGGTTACATACCATGAGCGGGGTTAAGTGTTCCTGACTAATAATAAAATCGTATATCCTTTCGTGCAATCGGAACGAATCCAACATCCGACAGCATACAAAAACAAGGAAAGAACGGTTTTCGTGAGGTGTCCCCTCCCGACATAGGCCAGACTTACGTACAGACAGACAGTCGGGGCCCTCGTGTGCGGTGTATATATGTATCTTAACTTCCGGATTCCTGACTCTCCTGCGAAACCTCGCTGTCCCATCCCTTCGTCCACGTCTTGACCGTGTTCTCATGGACACCGAAAGCCTTGGCGATGGTCTCGATCGTCACCCCTGCACGGCGGAACGACTTGGCTATCTCCATCTTCATCGTCCGTTCATCCTTCACCCCGTCAGGGGTCGCTGGATTGATTCATAAAATCTGTCAGGACCTGCGCCTGAGAGTCCTCAGGATTATGGACGACAACGGTTGGTAATTCCCCATCATGGCCGCTTCCGAGGCGTCGGACATCGCCTGACGTCCGCATCCGTTCAGATCAACATCCCATCCTGCGGCCGATGCGAGCTGTTCCATGAAAAGCCTCTGGGTACGTCCATTACCTTCTCTGAAAGGGTGGATGACATTCAGTTCCCCGAGGTAATATGCCAGACGGTCGGCGAATACATCGGCATCGCGTATCCCCCTCAGACAGTTCTCGTCATGCAGTTCGCGGAACAGGGCGTCAAGACTGTTTCCGATGTATTGGCAGAGGCAGAAAGGTATCCCGATGGCTATGTCCACGGTCCTGAACATCCCCGCCCAATCGTAGATGTCCTCGAAAAGGAAACGGTGGATGCTCCTCAGGTGATCGGAATCGAAGGATCCGCGGATGGGCCTGGATTTGAAAAGAGCGATCTTCACGGTGACCAATCTAGCCTCCTTCTCGTAAAGGAGTTCCTCGTCTGTTATTCCGAATCTGTTCCTGAGAACGGGCGTACCCGGGTAGCAGTACGTCGGATCCCTGATGGTGAAATACTTTCCGCTCATGTCACTCCATGACGGAACGCAGAACTTCCTCGTATGAGATCTGACCCGTCACACAGAGATAGGCCAGCCTCTTGTCCTCCTCGGTCGGATGGAATCCCTCCATCTCCATGGAGTTCACGGCCTCCTCGACTGCCCTGTGACTGTCCATATTTCCCATACTGCTGTATCTCCCTCTTCCGATATAACCTTGTTTGCGACGGATTTTTCTTGACTTAAACGTGAACATCCTCTCACATCCTGGATCGGATCTTCCGTCGTTTCTGCGTTTGATTATGCGGGTTTCAAGGATTTAATGGTAGGGGAGAGGTCGGATACGCGATAGGAGATTGAAGTTTGCGACGATTGGAAAAAGATCGAGTTCAGCGTCTCCTGAACAATCTGCGGAGACCTTTCTTCGGAGCGGATCTTTTCATCCTGTCTGCCTGTTCGTCCTCGTAGAGTCCGATAAGGTAAGGGATCTCCAGGGCCATCTCGCAGGCCTCCTCCGCTTCCTCGGGGCTGCAGTTCATAGTGCCCTCCACGGGATATCTGGTCCTCGCCTCATAGCGGTTGAGCACCTGACAGTATTCCCTCGCCTTCGCGATCTGCGGCGAATCGCCGAAATCCTCCAGGAGGAAAACGAGATTGTGCGTGCGCATTATCTGGAACCCCATCATTATCAGACGGGCCTTGATCATCTTTTCGGCATACTGCTGGGCGTGGAAACACGCGGAGTTGGCGGTCCTGAAACCGAAATATCTGGATTCCTCGATGACCAGTCTGTCCTCCTCAGCCATGGAGATGAAATCCTCGGCCTTCTCATTGAGCATAGACTACCTCGCCCGTCGATACGATCTCGTGGGTGAACGAGTACTCGTTATCCTTGTAGCGCTCGAAATCGCCGTAACCCATCACGATGAGGTCGAAATCCAGTCTCAGCCCGACGAACAGGCCGGATACGCGGCGGTACATCTCCTTCTCGTCGATGTCGCCGTCGAAAACGACAAGGACATCCATGTCGCTGTCATCCCTGGCTTCCCTGCGGGCGACGGAACCGAACAGGATTATCATCTTCGGGTCGACGGAATCGATTATCCTCTTCACTGCCTCGTCCACTTTGCCGTAGTCGAACATGGTGCCTCCGATGTTATACAGCATCTCCGCCGATAAGTAATTGGCGGTTTCGCCGTATATGATGACGGTATTTCCTTTCCTCATGTGTGCTCACATCCTGGATCGGATCTTCCGTCGTTTCTGCGGTTGATTATGCGGTTTTCAAGGATTTAATGGTAGGGGAGAGGTCGGGGAAAAGGAAAGGGAAGGGGTTTCGGTGCCGATTGGCACCGGATGGGTTTCAGGCACGTTTCCTCATGATGAAGATTGCGGCCCCCAATACGGCCAGTACGACTACGGCTCCAATACCGATGTACATTATCGGGAATTCCAATCCAGAGTTGGGTTCCTCGTACGCAACAGCATACAGAGACAGATGTGTTGTTTCAAAGGATACGAAACCGTCCGAATAGTCGCACGGTATCTCCTCTTTTATCTGACCGTCAGCAACATAGAGGACTATTAGATTCTTAGGATCCTCGCCGTCGGCCAATTTGTATGGCAACGACAACTTAATCGCAGAGGAGAATGTAGTAATCGATTCGTCCCCGACAGAAAGATTGATTGAATACACAGTGCTATTTTGAAGTCTCGGAATTACCGCTCCCCCGTCAGTAACTGTATTGGACGATACCGTCTCAACAGATGCTCTGATCGTACCTTCTTTGCCAACTATCGAGGAGGCTGGCAAAACTATGTTCCACCCGGATTCGACCCCCAAAGATACAGTTTTCACCGCATCATCAATAATCATGTCCGTAACATCGATCTCTACGACCTTTTCACCAACCTTTCCCTTAATTTCAAACGAATCGTCCGATATCCCACCATATACAAAAGCCGCATACATGACCATATCTGATAATTCAAAAGTCACTCCGTTATCATCGGATACATACGTGACCTCATGACAGGACCAGGAATCGTTGTCTAGAGATAGGCAATAAATCTTGAATTCCAAACCTCTGATGAATGGCAAAAGTGACCATTTCAGAGTGCAGGTATTTTTATTGATTCCAGAATCTATAGGTGTGCCAATAGCTGCTACAGGGTATCTGTCGAAGTACCTCTTGTATTCAAGAATGCTTTGTTCTGTAATGTTATCTGGTATTATCATTCTTTTTGTTTCGTCTGACAGAATGCCACTCATGGATATCGTGTATGAATCCGCGATGGTATCGGGCATAATAACAGTGGCATTCGCCAATGGGATGACGATGGTTGCATCAGGCAGATCAATCTTGACACTGTTTAGATTGGAAGATAACAAAGACAATAGCAAATCACGGTTGATAGACAGAGAGTTGATTTTTGCTTCGATATGGGCACAGTTATCGACCGTGTCCCATGATGTTATATCTCCGAGATAATACGCATAATAAGTCAAGTTGCCGGTGACTATCGTTCCTGCCTGATAATCCCTCCAATTTTGGAAGTAATATTGGACGTGGGCTATCATTGGATTATTACCAACTCCCGTGTAGTTAACAGGTGATCCGTAATCAACATTCTCTGAATGAAATACCTCGCCGAGTGCGATGAACTGCACAGAATATTGTCTTACGGATCTGACAAACGTTATGGTTATCTCCGTGTCACCTTTGATGACATAACCATTCGGGATGGAGATCGACTGTATCGAATATACCGAGTCAACTGTCATGTCGGCTGGGATGAGCCTTATGGTCTTTCCATCGACGGTAATAGATCCATCGTCTACAGTCACTACGGAATCATATGGTATCCCGTTTAATTCACTGATATCCACGCGGCCCATGTTGCCATCGTTCACATTCACCCTTATGACGTGCATCGATGGAACGTATCTAGCATACAACCTAACATCTGATTCAGGAATTGTTGTGAAAGTGTATTCATTACCGTAGAATTGCTCATTGGTGAACCATCCCACGAAATCATATCCTTCTTTGATCGGATTCTGGGGGGCTGAGACGACTGTTCCCGGAGTACCGTATATCATGGATATGGTGCTTCCGCCATCCGTATTGAAACTAATCGTCCCAACCCTTATCATCCTGCCTTCAGATTCGACGTAGGTTTGCCCTATAGTATATGTTCCTAAAACACTGGTAGAACCGTCAAATTCATAAAACTGCTTATCAAAAACCTTGTAAGGATTATATTCTAACAAACTTCTATCATACCAAATATAATCAAATGAGCCGTCCAGACTTAACGGGAGAGTTATAACCTCATATGAACCGGTGTATGCTATGATTAACGGACAGTTGGTATAGTACCTCCCCACATTCTTGTCATTGTTCGTCGCACTGATGTATATGAAACCGTCATCCGTCGTCTTTATGGCAGAGTCTTCGCTATCTAATACGACATTATAACATCCCGAAAAACGTACAAAATCGATTTCAGCGAATACTACATCGCTAAGATTGACTATTTCGGAAAGATGTGCAGTATATTCAAATGCATATCTGCTGATAAAGGTTACACTTTCAGGTATCGTTAACTGTATGAGGTTCTTGTTACAAGAGAAAGCATGATCCCCGATAACCTCGACACCTCCTGGGATAGTGTAATACATACCTTCCTTGCCAGCAGGATAAGCCACTAACGTTTTTCTGTCTTTTGTGAAGAGTACACCGTCTATGGAGCAATAGTAATTATTGTTCCCCTCCACATCGATAGAGGAGAGAGACTTACAACCGTAAAAAGCATCATCAGCAATGTCGGTAACCGTTCCATATATCCTTATCGACACCAAGGTATTATTGCCATTGAAACAACCCCCCTGAATCCTCACAATATCATATATCTCAAGACCGATCAGCATCCCGTTCGTATCAAGTTGCTGTGCATTCCCTGTATAATTGCCGATCATGCATATCATAGACAGATTGTTGTACGTGATGGTGAAGTCTGATTGTGTTGTGGTCAAAACCTCTCCTTCGACCGAAGTGGCATTACTTGCAACTCCTCCATAGTCTGTACTGCCCAATGTTATCGGTAAAAGAGAACGGTTAACAACCGTTGTAAGGGATGTGCATTCGTTAAATGTATAATTGCTGATGGTTTTTACTGAGTTACCGAGTGTAATCGAACTGAGTGAAGAACATCCGCCGAATGCAAAGCTTCTAATCGAAATGACTGAATCTGAAATGGTGATGGATGATAGAGTTATACACTCACTGAATGCGGAAACATCAATAAATCTAACACCGCTTGGAACTGTGTATGATGTCCATGTTTTTCCGATAGGGTACTTGATTAAAGTGATTTTATCCTTGTCGAAGAGTACGCCCTCAATTGAACTATAGTTCGGATTGCCATTACTGACAACAATGGATGTCAGGCTTGTGCATCCGCTGAACACATAAAGTCCGATAGATGCGACTGAGTTACCAATGGTTATTGTTGTCAGAGATGCACATCCAGAAAATGCATAATTTCCGATAGAGGTCACCGAATTCGGAATAGTGACGGATGTCAGGCTTGTGCATCCACTGAATGAATAATTCCAAATCCGATACGAATTGCCATTTATCGTTTCAGGTAATACTACTGAATGTTCCTCTCCAATGTACTTGATCAGATAATACGTGTTCCCATTGTTTCCACAAATATATTTCCCATCAACAATACTCACCGTAGCGTCTTCTGCA
>JAFPVN010000185.1 GCA_017395275.1 Candidatus Methanomethylophilaceae archaeon
AATATTTGAATATACTATTGTTATAATTGTTATAATTGTAAAGTCTGAATGTTCGTGAACATCCGCATAATACGCGATCGTGCAATCACCGCATATCCTTCGGGAAATGACCTTCGACACAATATAATGCAGATGTGACAACGGTCCGGCCCGGAACGGGATACTGCTCCGTCCTGAAACAGATACCTCGGACGGCAATCTTACCTATAGATTCGTTCCCCGTCGGATTGCTCTGTGTCCGACCACCCTAGAAGTCAGAGAGCCTGTTTTATCGACGCGCTGGCATAGTCCAAATCTATTAACGGAATGAGTCTGATTGGGGCGATATGGGTTTACGCGAATCGATGATGGCGGTCATCGTCAGGCATAAGCTTCTGGCCAATCAGATCCCCAAGGGCTGCACCACCCCTCTGGAGGAATGGATCGCGATCAAGACGAGGAAGACGTTCAAGAAGAGCGACGAGCTCCGCAAGGCGATAGGGAAGGACAATCTAGACTACGTCAGCAGGGAGGACTTCGAGAAGTATCAGCTCTACCGCGTCCGTGAACAGATGAGGTATGCGGAGGAGAATGCACCGTACTACAGGCACAAGTTCAAGGATGCGGGTGTCAGGCCGGAGGACATCCAGACATACGAGGACCTCACCAAGATCCCCTTGACCGAACCCATCGACCTCGCCGAGAAGTCTATGCTGTTCTATGGCGTATCGGCCACCAAGTTGCTCAGGGAGTTCACCACCAGCGGCACCACCGGGCACATGAAGTCCATTGGCTACACGCAGAACGATCTGATATCCAAGATAGACATCATCGCATCCGCACTCAGGAATCTGGGGATGACGAAGAAGGACACGTTGCACGTCATGTTCCCCATGGTCATGGCGTGGGACCCCAGCCTGATGCTGGTAGGGGCCTGCAACATCCTGGGCTACAAATCCTCCGTATGTGCGGAGGTGGATGTGGAGAAACAGCTCTCCACCATCAGGGAGGCCGGTGCGACGTACATCATCGGTATCCCGTCGTTCATATACCGCGTCACGACGCTCCTGAGCAAGGAGACGGACCTGACGAAGCTGGGGATAAAGAAGATCATCTCCGCATCCGAGCCCCTGTCGGAGAGCATGAGGTCCCTACTCCAGGACGCGTGGGGATGCAAGGTCGTGGACGTATGGGGGATGACCGAGTTCGGTCTCGCCTGTGCGGTGGAATGCGACGAGCAGAACGGCCTTCACACAGATGAGGCGAACATGCTTCTCGAGATCATCGACCCCGAGACCTTGGAGCACGTGCCCATGGGTCAGAAGGGAGAGCTCGTCATAACCGCGCTGAATGCGGAAGGAACGGTCCTGATAAGGTATCGGACCCACGACATAGCGGCGCTGATCGATCCGCCATGCGCATGCGGGTGCCATTTCAACAGGCGCCTGATGAAACCCAGCGGAAGGATGGACCTGCAGTTCAAGATCGGGAACGGACACAAGGTGTACCCCGTGCTGTTCGACGAAGCCGTATACATCAGTCCCGAGGTGGTGGATTATCACATGGACATCACCAGGGAAGGGTACCGCGACGTGCTCACATTCGAGGTCGAAGCCGACAGTCAGAAGGAGGAGCTGGCACAATCGATAGTCAAGGCCGTGTCGGCCCTCATGCCCGTGGAGGACGGCATCGCCGAGGACCTCGTTGCGGAGCCCCGCGTGAAGCTTGTTCCTCCGAATCACAAGGACTACGCCATCAAGGTGAAGAAGATTCGGGACCTGAGGGAGAACTTCGACTGAACCCTCAGATTCCCTTCGCGGCGGCGATGACCTTCCTGAGGGTGTCCTTGTCGTGACCCTCCTCGAGGAAGGTTCCCGTGATGATGATGTCGGCACCAGCCATCCTCGCGGCCGCAGCCCTCTCGGGACTGTTGATGCCCCCTCCGATTATGAGCGGCACCGAGATGACCTTCTTGACGGCTCCGATCATCTCCGGGGGGATGGGTTCCGGAGCGCCGCTTCCCGCCTCGAGGTAGATAAGGCTCATTCCCAGGTATTCGCATCCGAGTGCGTACCCCATCGCCTTCTTGAGGTCGTCGCGGGGGATGAGATCGGCCTGTCCGACCTCTCCCACCTTCATTCCGGGCTCGACGATGATGTATCCCATGGAGATGGGTTCGACATTCATCTGCTTGATGATGAGCGAGGCGTATGCCTGCGCCCTGATGACCATGTTTATGTCCCTGCTGTTGGCGAGGCTCATGTAGAGGATCGCATCCACCTCCTTGGAGAGCGCATGCGGTCCTGCGGGGAAGTACACTACAGGCAGGCCGGTGGCCTTCTTGATGGCAAGGGCGGTCTCGTCGAGGTTCTCGCTGGTGATCCCGGTGGATCCGCCGATCATTATGAAATCCGTGCCCGCCTCCTTGCACATGAGTGCGATGGCCGCGGCCTCCTCGGCAGACTGCTTGTCGGGATCCAGGAGAGATGCGTGAAGCGTTCCTTTTTTGACACCCTCCATGATGAAATCCTTTACCTTCATGATACTCCGTCCGACAGTTGACTGTTAGGTGATGCCCTTTTACATATAAAGGAATCCCGCCCGGCTCATTCCCTGCGGAAGATGTGGTAATGGCGGGACAGCGACCCGTGGACGCGCTGGATGCAGTGTTCCTCCAGCGTGAGGGTGTCGGAGGAGATCTCGTGGGGCAGGACGACGCCAGCCGCTCCGCCGATCTTCAGCACCTCGGCGAAGGCCTTCATGGCGCGGGCGTAGATGCTGTCTATGGGCTCTCCGCCGGTGTGGGTGGACCTTCCGTAAGGGGGATCGGTGGCTATCGCATCGACCTCACCGAACCTGTCGGGTACATCGGATATGTCGATGGTATCGAAATCGGTGAGCTTCAGTCCGTAGAAGTCCATGTTCTCCTGGGTCCCGATGATCATGTTCTCGTCGAAGTCCGACGCTATGGGTCTCATTCCCATCATGGCGGCCTCGATTATTATGCCCCCGGTACCGCAGAACGGGTCGAGGATCCTGTCGCCCTTCTTCGCTCCTGTGAGATTGATCAGCGCCCTCGCGTATCTCGGGTGGAGGGATATGGGGGAGAAGAACGGTCTCTCGCTGACCTTCCTCGTCTCGAGTATGTCCCTGTCGATGGTCTTCTCTCCGAGGAACAGGTGCACACGGTCGCTCATGACCATGTGGACTTCGATGTCTGGCTCTTTTAACTTCACATCGTTGTGACGGGACAGGATCCCTCCGACCTTCCTAACGAGGTCCTGTGAATCCACGTCCTTCATGCGCCCCTCGAAGCGTCTCGCCCTGACGGCGAACGTGCCTTCGGGGAGCTCGACGGATTCCACGGCGTCGGCGCCGTCGGGATCGAACGTGCACAGTGTCCTCCCTATGCGGTGCGTCAGCGAGATGCGCTCGGCGATCGGGTCCAATGCGGACTCGTCAAACTGTGCCTCTATGTACCCCGGGCCCTCGGAGACTATTTTGTAATCCCCAGCCTCCGCCGCGATGCACTTCTTCGCCTCTGCGGCGCACATGTCCCTGTGCTCGCCGGACAGTTCGAAAAAATAGACGGGGCACATGGCCCCTGGAATGCGGTCTTAGTCTTTAACACCATCTTCCGTTATCATGAAGACCGCCTCTCCCTCGGGGAGGTTGGGCGAATCCACGAGTCTGGCGACCCTCTTTCCGGACTTACCCTTCCTGAGGTAGATACGGAAGGTGGATGCGTGTCCCACGATGTGTCCGCCGATGGGCCTGGTGGGGTCCCCGAAGAACGCGTCGGGCTTCGCCGCGACCTGGTTGGTCACGACGATGACTGCATTGTTCAGCGTGGCGAAGTTGAGCAGGTCGTGCATGTGCCTGTTGAGGACCTGCTGCCTCTCGGCGAGGGTGCCCCTGCCCACGTATTCCGCCCTGAAGTGGGATGTCAGCGAATCCACGATCAGGAGCCTGACCTTCTTGTCCCTGGCGAGCTCCATCGCCTTGTCGACCAGCAGGATCTGGTGCTGGGAGTTGAACGCCCTCGCAACGTGGATCCTGGAGAGCGTGGTCTCGGGGTCGAGGCCGAGGTAGTTGGCCATCTGCACGATCCTCTCGGGCCTGAAGGTGTTCTCGGTATCGATGATGACGACGTCCGAATCCAGTCCTCCCCTGTCCTCGGGAAGGGTGGCGTTGACCGCCAGCTGGAAACAGAGCTGGGTCTTGCTGCTTCCGAACTCTCCGAAGAACTCAACGATCGCCTGGCTCTCGAGGCCTCCCGCCAGGAGCTCGTCGAACGCTTTGGAACCGGTCGTGAGCTTCACGACCTCCTTGCGTCTCTCCTGGATTTCGAGACCTGTCTCGAAGCCTCCGATGTCAGCACAGAGCTTGGCACCCTCGATGATATCCATCGCCTTCTTCTCTCCGATCTCGCACTTCTCCGCCAGATCGCCGGGCGATGCCACCGCGATGGACAGTAAATCGTTGTACCCTGCATCGTGTAGTTTTTCTGCTATGGCTGGACCTACGCCGGGTATGTCTTCTAAAGTTTTTTCTGCGACCATATTGTCACCGTTATCCCCATCGTCCGACGGATATATAAATCTCTGAAGGGGGGATGGTGCTGATTTTTCCGAATCACCTACACTGGCCTTTCCGAATCACCAACGAAAAACCTTCTCTCAGGATGTCTATCCATCAACAACCTTTATATTAGGGGTTAAGGTTAGCAGGCCGATGGCAAAGAAGAGAAAGGTCGTAAAGGAGTCCAAGGAGCCCGAGTACGAGTTCGTTCCCCCGGACTTCGACGAGAGGGAGTTCATCCTCAAGGACATATACGGCACCAAGATGACGCTCGTCGTTACCGTCGTCGCGATCATCATGGGATTCATCTGTTCTTTGATCCACAAGAGCTGGGAGTGGTACGGCGGGATCGTCGTCATGTTCGCCGTCATGTTCGCTCTCGGTCACATTCTGAAGCTCGTGAGGCTCGACCCCGCCATGCTCTCCTCCGGTTCCGAATCCACCGGCGGTACCAAGAGCATGCTCGGTAACTACTTCGTGTACCTGTTCCTCTGCCTTGCGGTCTGGACGCTCACGATCAACGCGCCCTTCGCCTGAAAATGTGTCAGTTCTCCCACGGCATGTGCGGGTCGAACAGCTGTGCCAGCGTCAACGGGTCCATGTTCCGGACGACCTCCTCCTGGGAGCGGACGACCATGGTCGCCTCGTCGAGGTCCTTGCCCAGTCCGGAGTGGTGGGCCTCCGATGATATGAGGGATGCGGCATCGCAGAACGGCTGCTCGCAGACGACCCTCCACCTTCCCTCGGAGATGAACGGATGGCCGTAGGGGTTGTCCTTCCAGCGCTCGAGGAATCCCTCGGCGGTCTCCACGTGTATCGGCGGACCGTCGTGGA
>JAFPVN010000186.1 GCA_017395275.1 Candidatus Methanomethylophilaceae archaeon
ACGGCCTCGACGCCGTGGACAAGCTCCTCGGCAGGAAGATCGAGCTCTCCCCCGACTTCGTCGACGCGATGTACAAATGCACCGGATGCGGGAACTGCGAAGTGGTATGCCACGCCCAGATCAACCTTATCGAACTCTGGGAGGACATGAGGGCCTGGCTCGTCAAGAACGGGGTCGGACCTCTCTCCGCGCACAAGGGAATGGCGGAGAAGGTCGCGCAGTACCACAACCCATACGGCGAGCCCCCTTCCAAGAGGGACGCCTGGTGGCCTGCCGAGGTCGAGAGGGCCGCCGTGCCCGACACCATCTTCTTCGCGGGATGCACCGGATCCTACAGGATGCAGCAGGTCCCCAGGGCCGGAGTCACCGTCCTGCACAGGGCCGGCGTCAAGATGAACTGCCTGGGAGAGAAGGAGTACTGCTGCTCCTCGCCCCTGCTGAGGACCGGGAACCCCTCCTTGTCCCTCGAGTGCGCCGAGGCCGTCGTCGAGAAGGCCGACGGCGTCGGGGCCAAGGACATGGTCATGACCTGCTCCGGATGCTACAAGACCGTCTCCACCGACTTCGGCAGGTTCTACGCCAAGGTCGGCCAGAACGTCTACCACTTCTCCCAGTACGTCGAGAAGCTCATCGCCGAGAGGAAGCTCCCCCTGAACAACGAGTTCAACCACAAGGTCACCTACCACGACCCCTGCCACCTCGGGAGGCACTCCGGGGTCTTCGACGCTCCAAGGAACGTCATAAAGAAGATCAAGGGAGTCGAGTTCGTCGAGATGGAGAGGTCCAGGGAGAACTCCAGGTGCTGCGGAGCCGGCGGAGGATACAAGAGCCAGTTCAACGACTTCGCCACCGCCATCGCCATGGAGAGGATAAGGGACGCGGAGGCGACCGGAGCCGAGGTCCTCATCACCTGCTGCCCGTTCTGCGTGCTCAACCTCACCCAGGGAGCCAAGAAGCTCGGGTCCAGCATCAAGGTCATGGACCTGTCGCAGGTTCTCCTCGAGGTCACCGCTCCCAAGGTCGAAGCGCCCAAGGAGTGATCCTGAAACCCTCGGGGGCTCCCCCGAGGTCTTCCTTTCTTATGAATTTCGACCTTCTGTCGCCCGAGCTCGTCTCCGTCCTCGCCGAGAAGGGGATAACCTCCCCGACGCCGCCCCAGGAGGACGCCATCCCCCGCATTAAGAGGGGGGAGCACGTCCTCATAGTCGCACCCACGGGCATAGGCAAGACCGAGGCGGCCATGCTGCCCATCCTGGACTCCATCCACAGGTCCGGAGACGGCGCGAAGGGGTTCAGATGCATCTACATCACCCCTCTCCGCGCCCTCAACAGGGACATGCTGAGGAGGATGGAGGACTACGGCCGCGCCCTCGGGATAAAGGTGGGCGTGAGGCACGGGGATACCACCCAGCACGAGAGGGCGAAGCAGTCGGAGGACCCTCCGGAGATCCTCATCACCACGCCTGAGACCCTCCAGGTACTCTTCACGGGCAAGAGGCTCGCGAAGCATCTCGCCGCCGTCAGATGGGTGGTCGTGGACGAGATCCACGAGATGGCCGACACCGAGAGGGGCGCGCAGCTCAGCGTCGCGATGGAGAGGCTGAGCCTCATCGCCGGGGACTACCAGAGGATCGACCTGTCCGCCACCGTCGGGGACGCCGAGGCCGTCGCGATGTTCCTCGGTGGAAGAGGCAGGAGGGTGTCCATCCGCAAGTTCAATGTGTCCAACCGCATACGCGTGACAATGCCGGACGTTGAGCAGGCGAGCAACGTGATTGACGTCGCGATAAAAAACGGTGCGACGGGCGTGGACGGGCTTTCGCTCAGCTACAAGGATGAGGCCGCCGCCGTCAAGAAGGCACGGACACTCGCAATCGAGAACGCGCGGGCAATCGCGGAGGAATCCTGCGGTGCGGCGGGAACCCGTCTGGGAAAAGTCCTCGTCATGGAGGAGCTGTCATCCGGAGCGCGGCCGCCATATATGGCGCTTGCCGCCTCGAATTCAATCAGTCAGACATGGGGCGGCGAAGCTCCCGTATATTATGATTCGGGGGACGCATCGGATGCGACACCCATATCCTCCGGCAAAAAGGAGATACGCGTCGTCATGAGCATCGTCTATGAGCTCAGGTGAGCGGCCCCTATGAAACGCGCGGCTCTATGTGCTTCTGGATAAAGTCAACCCGGTCGCGGATCGTCGGCCTGAAATACGAGGAGACGGCCACGACCAGTTTCTTCCCGGG
>JAFPVN010000187.1 GCA_017395275.1 Candidatus Methanomethylophilaceae archaeon
GTTCCTGGGCGGCGCCGTGTGCACCACCGCGGCCGGATTCCTCATCGGCAACGGGACGGCAGCGGATTACCGCGCGGTATGGTGGGCGTGTCTCGCCATGGTCATCGCCGCCATGGCGGTCGCCGTGTACATCTTCTGCGGAAAGAGAACTAATAAGCAGTGAACCGATACGGCATCATGGCCTTCGAGGCGTTCACGGGCATCGGTCTGCTGGGAGTCCTCCAGGAATTCAGGGATACGGCTCCGCAGGCCATCGAGTCATTCTTCAGACTGGTCTCCGAACCCGTGATCTACCAATACCTGCCGATCGCCATAGCGGCGTTCCTGCTCTGGTTCGTGGACAGGCGCAAGGGCGACCTCATGCTCCTGAACATGGTCATCGCCATCGATCTTGCGAGGATGGTCAAGAACGTCGTGAAGCAGCCGCGCCCGTGGCTGCTGGACCCGTCGCTGGAGGATGTGGAGGGATCCGCACATGCCGGCGGTTATTCCTTCCCGAGCGGACACGCGACCGCAGCCACCGCAGGATACGGGACCTTTGCGATGGTATGCGGGTCGAGACCGTGGGCCGTTCTCTTCACGGTACTGGCGGCGGCCATAGTATTCTCGAGGCTGTATCTGGGTGCGCATACGCCCCTGGATGTCGTCGCAGGCGTTATTCTGGCACTATCGGTCATCTACATCAACGGGAGGATATACGCATGGGCTCAGCTCTCCGATGACAACTACCGCAAGGCGTCCTACGGATACATGATCGCACTTCTCCCCGTCTGCATCGCCATGGTCTGCCTGGCGGACAGGAGCTCGGGAACCAATGTCCTGGCGTTCGCCCTTACGTACGGCACGCTGGTCGGCCGTCATCTGGAGCATTTCCGTTACAGGTGCCCGGTGATTGTCTGCGATGCGCTGCGCAAGGCAGTACTGTTCGTCCTCGGGATGGTCCCGGTAGTCATTTGTCTCCTTGTCCTGCCGATGATATTCGGCCATGTACCGGGATACGCCGTCGGCGGTGCGTTCACGGGTCTTTGGGTCACCCTGCTCTATCCGCTCATCATGCGCCGCTTCACCGTCGTCCGGGGCATCGCGGCAGCTACCGTACAATGATGTCGGACTCGGCAATGTATAAATAGGTTTTTAGGGGCAAAACCCCCAGAAGCGGTCTGAAACGGGCGGTTTTCGTGTTCGCAATTTGTCAGTATATTTTCAAATTCATATATTTTAAATCAAAAGGGACATTAAAGTGTAGTGAGTTGGACAAATGTACTCAAAACCGACAGAATGACGGTACAGGGACACCCCGACACCCTCGGGTCTCTGACGGGACAACGGGGTCACTTTCAAGGTCCCTGCTTTAAATACCAAAATCCTATCGCCCCGTTCCGTGGATAACGGTTCGACGACACCTGAACTTGGAATGAAGGGTCATGGCGACATTGCCGAGATGTCCGTGAGCGACAGGATGAAGTTCGCGGCATCAGCGGATGCCATGACGGTGATGGAAGAATTGGACAGTAGGCCCGAGGGACACTATAATGAAGAAGTCACGACGTCCCGTATCAAATTCGGCGACAACGTCGTGACCAATCACAACAAGCACGTGGTTCTCAAAAGACTCTATCACGCATTCGTTAACGTCTTCATAATAGCTTTAGCGATCATCGATATCCTTTGGCCGGTCACTGCCATCATACAGGGCGAAGAGATCGATATCCCTTACATAATCATCCTGACCACCCTGATCCTCATCAGCGGTACCATGACCTTCATCCAGGAGACCCGCAGCAGCAACGCCGCCGCCAAGCTCCTGAGCATGGTCACCACCATCATCACGCTGCGCCGTGAGGATGTGGAGATCGAGGTGGACTCCGCCGATCTCGTCGTCGGAGACATCGTGATCCTTGACGCAGGGGACATGGTCCCCGCGGACGTCAGGATCCTCAAGTCCAACCACCTCAAGGTGGACCAGTCCGCTCTCACCGGGGAATCCGGAGGGGTCACCAAGACCGACGCCCCTCTCGACGTCGAGGACAACGTCCTCGGATGCTCCAACATGGCATTCATGGGATCCAACGTCATCAGCGGTTCCGCCGAGGCAGTGGTCGTCGCAGTGGGCGACGACACCATGTTCGGTTCCATGGCCGAGAAGCTCACCAGGAAGAAGGACGCCACGACCTACGACAAGGGATCCAAGCAGATCACCTCCGTACTCGTCAAGCTCATGATCTACCTGGTCCCGCCGGTGCTCATCATCATGCTGGTGAAGGGCTACTTCAACGACGGCGGATTCGAGTTCGACACCGTCAAGGACGCCGTCATCTTTGCCATTACCCTCGCAATCGGACTCATGCCCGAGATGCTGGCCACCATCGTGTCCACGAACCTAGCCAAGGGTTCGATAGACATGTCGAAGAAGAAAGTCATCGTCAAGGAGGCGACATCCATCCAGAACCTTGGTGCCATGGACGTCCTCTGCTCGGACAAGACCGGTACGCTTACCCAGAACAGGATCTCCGTCCACGACTGCGCCGACATACACGGGAACAGCAGCCACATGGTGGAGGTCTTCACCTGCCTAAACAGCAGGAATCTCAAATCGTCTACCAACCAGATCGACTGGGCCATCGACGAGTATGCCGAGGAGTACGGCTTCACCGATGAGCTGGACCAGTACCCCTACGTGGCGGACGTCCCCTTCGACTTCTTCAGGAGGAGGGCCACCGTCGTCGTCAAGCAGGACGACGAGGTGAACGTCCTCATCACCAAGGGAGCGACCCCCGAGATCCTCTCCATCTCCACCGCATATCTGGATGAGGAGAGGAACATCCAGCCCCTCAACGACAAGGTCAGGAACGACATCATGGGCCTCGTCGAGTGGTACAGCGAGAAGGGCATGCGCGTCCTCGGTGTAGGATACAAGTACATACCCAGCGGCAAGGAGACCTCCGTCGAGGACGAGTGCGAGCTCATCTTCACTGGGTTCGTGGTGTTCTCCGACCCCGTCAAGGAGACCGCGAAGGATGCCATCAAGGACCTCAGGGACTACGGCATCACAACCAAGGTCCTCACCGGCGACAACGAGTACGTTTCGCGCTACGTCTGCGACGAGATCGGGATCAGCACCGAGAGGATCGTCGTCGGACCCCAGGTCGACGCCATGTCGGACGAGGAACTCCAGGGGACCGTCGAGAAGTGCGACATATTCGTCAGGCTCACCCCCGACAACAAGATGCGCATAGTCAAGGCCCTCCGCGCCAACGGACACACCGTCGGACTCATGGGAGACGGTATCAACGACGTGCTGGCCATGAAGGCCGCAGATGTGAGCATATCCGTCGACACAGGAACCGACATCGCCAAGGACACCGCGTCGATGATCCTCCTCGAGAAGGACCTCAACATCCTGAAGGACGGCGTCATCGAGGGAAGGAAGGTCTACGTCAACACCATCAAGTACGTGAAGATGATCGGTTCGATCAACTTCGGTTACGTGTTCTCGCTGATCCTCGCTTCGCTGTTCTTCAACTTCAACCCGATGGGTGCGATGATGATCCTGATCTTCAACCTGATCAACGACTTCGCCTGCCTGATCATCCCGTGGGACAAGGTCGAGGACGAGTTCGTCCGCGAACCCAGGAAGTGGGATGCCATCAACCTCAAGAACGTCATGTTCAGGTACGGGCCCATGTGCCCGATCACCGATATAATGACGTGGGCGTTCATGACCTTCGTCATATTCGGCATGATGAGCATCAACGTCGTGGATGCTGCCGGAGAGGTGATCTTCGCCAAGGGATCCTACGGTAACGTAGCCGACCTGATCCTCCGCAGGGAGGACCTTACGGGTACCAATGTCGAGGCACTGTTCCAGGCAATCTGGGTCATAGAGCAGTACTGGATGCAGGTATGGTCGATACACATCGTCCGCACCAACAAGCTGCCGTTCTTCCAGGCATGGTCCGCGCCCATCCTCGTGGTGACCGCAATCCTCGCGCTGATAGTCGGTACGGTGCTGCCGTTCACCGGCGGTCTCTGGGAATCCATCTCGGACTTCCCGATGGACCTGTTCAGGGACGACTTCCTCAGCGTCGCAGGAACTGCGATGATATGGATGCCGTTCATCGCCGTGGTGTACTTCTTCGGATCGCACCTGGTGAAGAGGCACATGCTGAAGACCAAGGGCTACTTCGCCTGCTGAGGCACAAACGGGCGGGTCAACCCCGCCCTTTACCCTTTTCCTTATCCTTCGTGCGCATCGCCTGTGCGCGAAAACTATTATTTACAGACAACGTGCCAGAGTACAGGCGAGCCTATGATATTCGAGAAACTGGCAGACGTTATCATCAAGAGGGCGAGGTTCTTCGTCGTCCTCTGGATAGCCCTGCTGCTTATCTCGGTACCGTTCATCATGCGGTCGAACTCCGTTCTGCAGTACGACATGAGCAAGATGAGCAACTCCGTGGATATGGAATCGGAGAAGGGTAACGAGATGCTGCAGTCAGGCAACTTCAACTCATCCTCGGGGATGAGCGCTGGAACGATCATCCTCATCGAGGCGAAGGACGCGCTCGCAAGCGACGTTGCCTCGCAGATGAAGGAAAACCTCACGAACGAGTTCTTCTTCTGGGATCTGAACAAGGATCTGCGGTCGAAAGGCGGACTCGACTGCGAGATAACCGTGAAACAGCTAGGGCGTTTCGACGACAAGTATTTCGCGGACAAGGATACGCAGATGATCGTCTATACCGTCGCATATCCGGAACTGCCGGACGGCATGACGATGAAGAAGAGCTCCAACATCCCTGCCATCAGGGGACTGGTCTCCGACGCCAAGCAGGGCGTGGAAGGCATCGTCACCACATACGTCACCGGTACGGATGCCATCTCGTACGATACGAGCAACGGGTCGACGCACGACATCAAGCACATCGATCCGATCTCCATCCTGCTCATCCTGATCCTCATCGGACTGTTCTTCAAGTCGTTCGTCACTGCGGGAACCCCGCCCGTCGTCATAGGCATGGCGTACGGTGTGCTCCTGGCCGCTGTATATGGAATAGGTTCGTTCCTCGGTATCTACTACATCACCACCATCCTCGTGCTGGTGTCGATGCTTGGTGCCGGATGCGACTACTGTATCTTCATCATCTCCCGTTACCGCGAGGAGAGGATGAACGACAAGCCCCATCTCGAGGCCCTGAGGGAATCGATCATCTGGGCTGGGGAGTCCATCGTCACCTCGGGAATATCGGTCATCATCGGATTCGGTTCCCTCGCGCTCTGCAGCTTCTCGCTCGTGAGCACCATGGGTATCGTTCTCGCACTCGGTATCGTGCTGGTACTTCTCGCCGCACTCACCTTCGTCCCTGCGCTGCTCGCTCTCGTCGGGGACAGGATCTTCTGGCCCTCCAAGGTCTCCGCGTACAAGGAGGGGGCGGAGAGCAAGAAGGGCTGGTACGGCAAGATGTCTGACTTCGGCCACAGGTACTTCACCAACTCCGCCAAGGCCTCGATCAAGTACGCCAAGGTGTTCGTAGTCGCCACAATCCTCCTCACCGTCCCGCTGGGATACATAGCCATCACGTCGCACGCATCGTACGACATGATCAGCGCCATGCCCCCGGGAGAGGCGAAGGACGGAGTGGGTGTGATCTCCACCAACATCGGAGGAGGGATGCTCATGCCCACCACCGTGACCATGAAGGTCGACGCGTTCGTGGACATCAACGTGAACACGGACCTCGCATCGGGTGACGTGGTCCCGAACGGAAGTACTGTGACGCTTACCGCCACACCGCATACGGGATACCGTACCGTCGGATGGATAGAGAACGGTGTCTACCATGTCGACGATTCAAATAAGTATACAACGGCCGCCATCACCGACAATTCCAACGTCACGGCAGTCTTCGAGAAGAGCAAATACGTGGTCACCTACGGATCCAACGACCCGAGCATGGGTTCCATCACCACCACGGTGAGGGGAGAACCCATCGTCAGCGGACAGAACGCGTACTACGGCAACGAGATCAGTTTCAAGGCCGCCCCCAACGAGGGATACCGTGTTGACTACTGGGTGATCGAGAGGGACGGTGAGCCCACCACGATGTACACCCACGAGACCGAGATCCTGATCGGACAGGCATCGTACGACTACAACGCCACCGTCGTATTCGCACCGCTCCCGGCCACCAACTACATAGTGACCTACGGACTGCAGGGAGAGAAACACGGGGACCTGATCGCCAAATCGGACGATCAGAGCTTCGATTCCAACGTGAGCCTTCCCGAGAGGTCCCACGTCGTGTTCACCGCCGTTCCGGATGACGGATACAAGGTCAACGACTGGTACGTCAACGGCACGCCCATCAACCTGTTCTCCAACACCTA
>JAFPVN010000188.1 GCA_017395275.1 Candidatus Methanomethylophilaceae archaeon
CATAACGTCCAATCCCGCGGACAGATGCTACCACTGCAAGAGGCTGATCTTCTCATCCATATCAAGATGTGCCAGCACGGACGGGTGCGTATACATCATGGACGGCACGAACGCCTCGGACGACCCCTGCGGCCGTCCGGGTATGAGGGCGCTTCGTGAGTTGGGCATACTGTCCCCGCTGAGGGAATGCGGCATCACCAAGAGACAGGTCAGGGAACTGTCTAGGGAAGCTGGACTGCCCACGTGGAACAGGCCCTCCAACTCCTGCCTCGCCACCAGGATATCTACGGGTATCCTGATAACGGAGGAGGGTCTGAGAAGGACGGAATCCGCGGAGGATGAACTGCGGAGTATCGGATTCTCCGACATCCGCGTCAGGACCCTTCCCGACAGCTGCAGGTTCGAATTCACCGAGGCCCAGAAGGGGCTGTTCGAATCCTCCGAGACACGGGTCCGGCAAATACTGTTAAAATACTATCCATCCGTTCGGTATTCAACGAGAGAACCTGGACTATGAACACGATAGAGCTCCTCAATCTTGTCAGGGAGGGGAAGGTATCCCCCGAAGAGGCCGCCGAGAGGCTGCGTATGGAACCGTTCATAGACCTCGGCTTCGCCAAGGCCGACACGCAGAGGATCGTCCGCCAGGATGCGCCCGAGACCATATATGGCGCGGGCAAGACCCCGGAACAGGCCGCGGCCATCGCCAGGACCCTGAAGGATAACGGTTCCCCCTGCGTCATGGTCACCAGGTGCAGCGCTGAGATGGCGGAGCACCTGAAGAAGGAGTTCGGTGACTGCGTACACCACGAACAGGCACGCGTATGCGTGATCGGCAACCCGCCGGAACCCTCGCCCAACAGCTTCGTGTGCGTGATAACCGCGGGCACCAGCGACATACCCGTGGCCGAGGAGGCCGCGGTGACGGCGGAGACCCACGGAAGCAGGGTCGAGAGGGTCTACGACGTCGGAGTTGCGGGGCTTCACCGCCTGCTCTCGAAACTGGATACGATCTCGAAGGCCCGCGCGATAGTCGTCGCCGCTGGCATGGAAGGGGCCCTTCCCAGCGTCGTCGGGGGCCTGGTGAACGTCCCCGTCATCGCCGTGCCCACGTCGGTGGGGTACGGTGCGTCGTTCGAAGGCGTGACCGCATTGCTTTCCATGATGGACTCCTGCGCATCCGACGTGAGCGTCGTCAACATCGACAACGGATTCGGGGCGGGATACATAGCGAGCATGATCGACAGGAGGACCGCTCCCCTATGAGCACCCTGTTCATCGACTGCGGTGCGGGAGCGTCGAAGGACTGCATGGCCGCATCACTGGCCGACCTCACGGGTGCCCCTGACGGGATATGCAGGGCCCTGGAATCCTCGGGCATCACCGGCATTCAGGCGGAACTTTCGAAGGAGACTGTCAACGGAATCACCGGCCTGCGTCTCCGCATACTCATCGACGGGAAGGAGGAGGGGCAGTCCAATGAACATATCCACCGCAAGCTCTCCGACATAGAGGGGACGGTCGGCGGACTGAATCTGTCGGAGAGGGTGAAGAAGGACATCCTCGGCATCTACGTCATCCTTGCGGAGGCCGAGGCGAAGGTCCACGGGAGACCCGTCGGGGAGGTGCATTTCCACGAGGTCGGTTCGCTGTTCGCCGTGGCATACATCGCCGCCTCATGCATAGCGATGGATATGCTGTCCCCGGACACGGTCATCGCTTCCCCGATCCGCACAGGATACGGCGAGATAAGCTGCGCCCACGGGATACTGTCCGTCCCCGCACCGGCGACGGCAAACATCCTCTGGGGGATGCCGTCCTACGCAGGTGGCGACGAGGGCGAGTTCTGCACCCCTACGGGCGCCGCGATCGTCAGGCATTTCGCCGACGGGTTCTCGGACACCGGGATTGAAGCGGAGCGCGAGGGATACGGCTCCGGGAGAAGGATGCCCGCTTCAGCGCCCTTCCTCAGGACCGCGATAGGCAGAGACTGACCTCGCCGGCAGGGTCGTCCGTTCGGACGTCATCCGATTTGATTTTTCACATCTGGCACTTGGGTGATTCGGTATTTCCGATTCACCTCCCCTTCTGATGTTTATATAGAATCCAAGCCTAAGGAACGGTAGGGAAGGATGCACATGGAGGCTAACGCTGTACTGCGCTGCAGACTGTTCGAACTTCGTGACCGCCTGAAGGCCGAGACTAGGAAGGCCACCGGCAGGTCCCAGCGCATATGCTCCGACGAGGCCATATCGGAGATGTCGGTCATCAGGCCGCGCAGGATCTCCGACTTCGGGCTGATACAGGGACTCGGGAAGATCTTCGTCAGGAACTACGCCAAGGAGTTCCTGTCCGTCATAGACGCCTATTCCGCCGAGACCAACACCGGGGACGAGGAGGTCCGCATGAGGGAGGAGGTGGAGTGCAGCCTCCAGGAGCTGGAGAAGAAGCTGGTCAACATCAGCCGCGGCAACAGGCTGCTGTTCATGCCCCGTGCCACCAATTCCAAGGAGGCCTTCGACCTAGTTCAGCTGACGGACTGCGATCCGCTGTCGGTACTCTCCGACCGTTCCGCCAAGGTGCGCATAGCGTCGGCATCCTCCAAGGCCGCGGACGGGAAGAAGGCGGATTTCCACGGGAGGCTCTCCCAGCTCTACAGGAACGTAAACAGGATTGCCAGGGAGAAGGGGCACAACGACCTCTACATCGGATATCCATTCGTCGAAGGATGCCTTCCGGGCGAGAGGTTCGACGTCAGGGCGCCGCTCGCGCTGTTCCCTGTGGAAATATTCAGGACGCAGGATGCGATATGCATCAGATACGATGATTCGCGCGATGCCGTCTTCAACAACAACCTCATCCTCGGATACTTCAAGATGAACGGGATCACGAGACCGCTCCCCGACAACGTACTAGGAGAGGTGGAAGCCGGCGACGTCATCGCAAGGGTCACCGAATTCTACGAGGCTGCGGGACTGAATATCTCCGATGACGGGGAGAAGGGGCCGGTGAGGTTCGAGAACCTCAGGACCGGCGCATTCCCCGAATACGGATGCGGGGAACTGCACATCGTAAGGAACATGGTGCTCGGAAGGTTCCCCACGTACTCCAGCTCCA
>JAFPVN010000189.1 GCA_017395275.1 Candidatus Methanomethylophilaceae archaeon
CGAGAACCATTTCGCCGGGCGCATCGACACGCTCTGCTTCAATACATTCTATGAGTTCAGCATCGAGAGGCTTCCCAAGATCTGCGAGGAGAACAAGCTCGCCGGGATCGACCTCGCTGCGTACAACTACCTGATGAAGGACTTCTACAGGGGAGGAAACCATGAAGTCACTCTGAACGAGGACCTGGACACCACGCTCTTCGATGAGACGTTCATCGTCTTCGAGATCGACTCCATCAAGGACGATCCCCTTCTCTTCCCTCTTGTCACCCTTATCATCATGGACCTCTTCATCCAGAAGATGCGGATCAAGAAGAACCGCAAGGTCCTTGTCATCGAGGAGGCCTGGAAGGCCATAGCCTCCCCGATGATGGCCGAATACATCAAGTACATGTACAAGACCGCCAGAAAGTTCTGGGCCTCAGTGGGCGTCGTGACCCAGGAGATCCAGGACATCGTCGGCTCCCCCATCGTCAAGGAGGCCATCATCAACAACTCCGACGTGGTGATGCTCCTGGACCAGAGCAAGTTCAGGGAGCGTTTCGACGAGATCCAGTCCATCCTCGGACTCACGGAGGTTGACTGCAAGAAGATCTTCACGATCAACCGGCTGGAGAACAAGGAGGGGCGCAGCTTCTTCCGTGAGGTCTTCATCCGGCGCGGCCAGGTCGGCGCCGTCTACGGTGTCGAGGAGCCGCATGAATGCTACATGACATACACTACGGAGCGCTCCGAGAAGGAGGCTCTCAAGATATACAAGTCCGAGCTGCGGTGCGACCACAGGACGGCCATCGAGGCCTATTGCCGTGACTGGGATAGAAGCGGCATCGCTGCCCCGCTGGCATTCGCCCAGAAGGTCAACGCGGCCGGACACGTCCTTAACCTTCCGGAAAAACGATGAAGCGGTTTGTTTTGCTCATATGCGTTTCGGTACTGCTCCTGGGCGTCACCCCGACGCTCAGGGCGCAGTACTACAGCGTCAACATCGACTGGAAGACCGCAGCCGCCATGCAGGCCGCTTACGCCACCGGCGCTGCTGCGGAAGGATTCTACTACGAGCAGGTCAAGGACATCCTCGACCACTACACGGCGGCGGAGGCAGCCGCAGCGGGCATCTTCTCCTCGAAGTTCCTCGAACGGCGCGCCCTCACGGAGCTGGGCATCTGGGAGAACTCCGCCGAGAACTGGTACTACAGGCGCATCTACCGCCTCGTGTCGGCCCGTATCATGCCGAAGGTGTGGACGGTTGCGAAGATGATGGTCAGGAGCCCCCAGAACACTCTGTACTGGGGATCGTACCTCATGAAGGTGTGCGACGAGACCAAGACGCTGTGCATGCAGTTCGAGTCCGTCGTGACGAACAGCACCCTGTCCTTCGGCGACATCGCCTTCCTCCAGATCCGGCAGGACATCGCCGACGTCCTTCGTCTCTCCACCCTCGGCGGCATCGACTTCGAGTCCATTCTGGACCGTTTCGGCCGCATCGGCGAGGGCATCACCAAGGAGGACCTGAAGGAGGACATGGACCGGCTCTACCGGGAAGGAATAGCCCTCATCGGGCAGGGAGCCTCGAACCTCGCCGGGCAGCTTCTCCAGAAGAGCAGCTTCGAGGACCTGCTGAGCGGCGACATCGCCGCGGCCATCACCATCGTCGAGAACTACCAGTCGCTCTTCGAGAGCTTCAAGAACGACGCGGGTGGGACGCTCCTGTCGATGATCGGCGGCCCGGACGCCATTGAGAACCTCTTCGACATCAGCGGCTATAACCTCGGGGAATGGATCGACGACTACGCCCGCGAGGCCGTCGGCCAGTATTACCGGCAGACCTGGTACATCCGGAAGAGGGACACGGGAGAGGATGTCTATCAGGAGGTCTTCGACTCCTACTCTATGGACATGAGCTCGTTCCTCGCCCGGATGAATATCGTCCTGACCTCGTGGAACGACAACCCCGACGGGGATGTCTATGTCCTGACCGGCGGTGACAAGAACTACTACCAGACCACGGACGCCAGGCGCGTCCAGGGCGTGGAGGCCGCCACCATCAGTGTCACCTGCTCCGGCGGCGCGACGCTCTCCAAGGGCTCCACGCAGTACAAGTGCGGCACCTGTGGCAAGACGCTCTCCGCCCACACGAAGGAGTGCGCCATGCGCACCTCCGTCATCGAGGGGAACGTCGACACCTCCGAGCTCCAGTCCATGCTCGCGCAGGCCCGGGCCGAGGAGGAACGGCTGAACTCGCAGATCCTCACCCTCCAGACCCGCAACGCGGAGCTGCTCCGCCAGATCAGCGAGGCCAGCATCGAGGAAGCCGCCGCGCTCCGGGAGGAATACAACCAGAACAGGGACAGGATAGAGGCGCTCCAATCGGAGCTCCGTCAGGTGCAGGCCCGCATCCGGGACATCGAGGAGGCGCTGCAGGAATCCGACAACGACGATGACGTACCGACGGACGACTACCACCGCATCCCGGCCATCATGGCCGAGCTCCAGAGCGCGTTCAGCCTGACCTGGCAGGATTCCGGTTCGTGGAGCGGCTACACCTTCAGGCGGAAAGCAACGATGTCCGGTCTGAGGGGGACGGTCACGTTCACCGCGAAGCTCTCCATCGCCAGGAAGCCGAAGTATTTCCTCGGCATCAAGATCCTCCGCGCGATCGTCCAGATCGACTGGACCCTGGAGACCCAGTACTCCGACACGCACGTCGCAGCCCTCGTGAAGCTCGACCCGTCGCTGAGCGACCGGGAGAAGGCGGACCTCGTCAACGCGAAGATCGCCGAGGTGGCGCGCCAGTACCCGGACTGCACCGTCTCCACGGAGTACATCAAGAGCGATCCAGTGCCGGAGGACGACACGGAGGACTCTTACCACCTCCTCTGGTCCAGCGACCGTCTGCAAATCGCCCGGGAAGTGGAAAACAGGTTGACGAAGATCTACTCGGATCTGATAAGTCTAGAGAAGATGATGTCCTACAAATACGGCATCATGGAGGTTCTGAGGGATATCTCGCCCTACGTCAACGCGGACGCGGGGCGGAAGATGACCATCGCCGAGCAGTGCCACAAGGACTGGCTCATGAAAGCCCGGCTCCGTGACGATGATGACGAAACGACCGACGAACCCTAGAGATGAGACGACTGCTTTCCATACTGACCTTCCTCCTGCTGCTCCCCTTCCCCTCGCTGGCGCAGTGGAGCTTCGACGTGCCGTCCATCGAGGCGTACATCGCCGACCACAAGGACCAGCGGAGCCTCCTGCTGGCACGTTCCGCGCTGGAGCAGGGCAACGTCCTGCTGCACCAGTACAGCTCCGACGCGAACGCCGACTACAAGGCCATCAACGTCGAGCTGGACAAGTACACGCGCGCCTTCGACGTGATAGACCTGATGTACCAGACCCTGCGCACGTCACTGAATACCTACGACACCTACGAGACGTTCAAGCAGCGGATCGAGGACTACAAGGTGATGCTGACGGCCTACTGGGACAAGTGCCTCAGCCACGGCGACGTCGTGAGCACCGACACGCTCATCATCAGCGTGAACCGGCACCTGCTGGAGCGTCTCTCCGAGGACGGGCAGGCGCTCTACCGCTCCTTCAGCGACCTGGTGCTCTACGCCACCGGTGCTGCCGCCTGCCGGGCCACGGACCTGATGGCTGTGGTCACGGATATCAACGGCACGCTCGACCTCATCAAGAGTCATCTGAACAAGGCCTATTTCGACACCTGGCGCTACATCCAGGTGCGGATCGGTTACTGGAAGGCCGAGGTCTACATGGCCAGGACCATCCCGGAGATCATCGAAGGGGCCTACGGGCGATGGCGGGCGGCCGCAAGACTCGATTACTGAAAACGACAGATACGATGAAACGAATGATTCTTACCGTCGCAGTGCTCGCGCTCGGCATCCACCATGCCGGGGCGCAGTACGTGACGTACAACCACGACGAGACGAAGATGAACCAGGTCACGGTCATGGAGACCGGCGCGGGGTCGCTCACCCCCGCCCTGTTCTACAGTCTCATCCACAACCAGTATTACAGGACCGCCTCCGCGACCAACAAGCTGTCCTACCGTTCCACGGCGGGCGGCTTCGCCTACTCGCAGGTGGGGCTCGCCGAGAAGGTGGACACCTCGCTCACCAAGCGTGCCGAGGTCGAGGCCCTGAACATGGCCGACCGCCAGGTGGACCTGGCGTGGACGGCCGAAGGCCCGAAGATCCAGAAGGCACTCGCATCGTTCCAGGCGAACATAGGCCGGATCTACGAGGCCGGGGGCAACGCCTCCGACACTGAGGTATGGCAGGAGCGCCTCCATCTCTTCCAGACCGGTGTGAGCGCCGTCAGGGACGGCTACATGCCCAACGCCCAGCGGAAGAGGCAGTATCTGAAGATCTATGAGGACATCTGCCGCGCCAACGACAGCCTCATAGGCTATATCGTGACGGTCTATGGCCGCGAGAACACCCGTGCGGCGCTCTCTGCGACGTTCGGCCGTCCCGACAGGACGGCGGACATCGCCTCCGAGGCGGCGTCGCGCTGGAAGGAGACATCAACCACAACCACAAACCCCTAGGCCATGGCAGACATCGTAACCGACCTCGGCATCAACCTCATGGAGGAGGAGATAGACGAGGTCATCTTTCAGACGAACCAGTTCCTCACCGACGCGACCTTCACCGGGTCGCAGGGCCCGTTCTGGTGGATCGTGCAGATGTGCATGGCCCTGGCGGCACTTTTCTCGATCATCGTCGCGGCGGGCATCGCCTTCAAGATGATGGCCAAGCCCGGCGGCGAGGCGCTCGACGTGCTGAAGCTCTTCCGGCCGCTGGCCGTGAGCCTCGTGCTCTGCTGGTGGTATCCCCCGGCGGACACGGGCATGGGCGGCGGCAGCAGCTCGTGGTGCGTACTGGATTTCCTGGCGTACATACCTAACGCGATAGGATCCTACACCCACGACCTGTACCAGGCCGAGGCGGCGCAGATCGGCGACCGGTTCGAGGAGGTGCAGGGGCTCCTTCACGTGCGGGACACCATGTACCAGAACCTCCAGGCGCAGGCGGACGTCGCCCGCACGGGCACGTCCGACCCTAACCTCGTCGAGGCGACGATGGAGAACGCGGGCGTGGACGAGGTCACCTCGATGGAGAAGGAGGCCTCGAAGCTGTGGTTCACGTCGCTCACCGCCGGTGCCGTCGTGGGCCTCGACAAGATCATCATGCTGATAGCCCTCATCGTCTTCCGGGTCGGCTGGTGGAGCACCATCTACTGCCAGCAGATCCTCCTGGGCATGCTGACGATCTTCGGGCCTATCCAGTTGGCCTTCTGTATCCTCCCGAAATGGGACGGCGCCTGGGCGAAGTGGCTGATACGGTACCTGACGGTGCATTTCTACGGCGCGATGATATACTTCGTGGGCTTCTACGTCCTGCTGCTCTTCGACATCGTGCTCTGCATCCAGGTGGACAACCTCACGGCCATTACCGCGAGCGAGCAGACGATGGCCGCCTTCCTCCAGAACGCCTTCTTCTCCGCCGGTTACCTCATGACGGCGAGCATCGTGGCCCTGAAGTGCCTGAACCTCGTCCCGGACCTCGCGGCCTGGATGATACCGGAAGGCGACACGGCCTTCTCCACGAGAAACTTCGGCGAGGGCGTGGCGCAGCAGGCGAAGAGCACCGCCACCGGCATGCTCAGCGGACACATCATTTGACAACTATAACGGACAGTATATGGTAATCAAGAACCTAGAGAACAAGATCAAGCTGGTGGGGATCGTCTGCGGGCTTTTCCTGCTCGGCTGCATCGTCATCAGCGTGGCGAGCATCGTCACCGCCCGGGGCATGGTCTCAGACGCCCACAGGAAGATATACGTGCTGGACGGCAACGTCCCGATCCTCGTCGAGCGCAGCTCGATGGACGAGACGCTGGAGGTCGAGGCGAAGAGCCACATCGAGATGTTCCATCACTATTTCTTCACCCTCGCCCCGGACGACAAGTACATCAAGTACACGATGGAGAAGGCCATGTACCTCGTGGACGAGACCGGCCTCGCTCAGTACAACACCCTCAAGGAGAAGGGATTCTACTCGAACATCATGGGTACGAGCGCGGTCTTCAGCATCTACTGCGACTCCATCCGGGTGGACACCAAGAACATGGAGTTCACCTACTATGGAAGGCAGAGGATTGAGCGGCGCAGCAGCGTGCTGATGCGCGAGCTCGTGACCGCCGGTCAGCTGCGCCGGGTCCCCCGCACCGACAACAACCCGCACGGGCTGCTCATCGTCAACTGGCGGACCCTGCTGAACAAGGACATCGAACAGAAGAACAAGTCAAGCTATTAGCCATATGGGAGACAACAAACTCAAGAAGATGATCGTCGGCGAGGAGATACCCGACAGGGACGACCCGAAGTACCGGAAGCGGTACGAGGAGGATGTCGAGGCGGGCCGCCGGTTCGCCCGTTTCCTGAAGCTGGACGTCCTGGCGGGCCATGTCGAGCTGTTCGCGCAGAAGCACCGGAGGCTCTTCCTCGCCATCGTCTTCGGCATCATCCTTTTCTGCTTCGGGCTCAACGTCCACCGGTTCTCCAGGGCCTACAGGGCCCGGCAGGAGCACCCCGGGGCGGTCAGGAGCCAGGAGGAGGTCCTCCGCGGGAGGATCCCCGAGAATACACACACCATGATACCAATACCGCAAGAAGATGGAACTGACAAAGAGAATTAACTTCCGGCAGCCCAAGTACATGATCCCTGCCCTGGTCTACTTTCCCCTGCTCTTCACGGGTTACTTCGTGATCGACATGTTCGGCACGAAGAAGGCCGAGACGGTGGACCCGTCCATGCAGACCACGGAGTACCTCAATCCGAACCTGCCGCAGGCGAAGGTGAAGGACAACCTGGAGGGCAAATACGAGAGCATGCTCAAGTCCTGGGGCAAGATCGACGACTACAGCGCCGTCGGCAACATCGACCGTGACGACGACAATGCCGTCACCGAGACCTACGAGCGCCAGGTCTCCGAAGAGGAGGCCGAGGCGATGCAGAGCCAGGGCACGCAGGGGGCCATGCCTCCGGGCAGCGTCGAGGAGACCCTGCGACGCAGCGCCAGCCGAGGCGAGGCGATCGCCAGCGGCGACTACCCGTTCCCGCTCACCGAGAGCGAACGGCTCATCCAGAGCCAGCAGCGCGAGGAGGCGCTCCGTGAGGAACTGGAGGCTGCACTCGCCCAGCTCCGCGCCCAGAGCGAGGCTTCCGTCACCGGGAGCCAGGCTCCGGCCCAGCAGCCACAGCAACAGATCCAAAGCGAATCCCGGGCCGTCTCCACCCCGGACGGGGAGGACGGGGCCGCGCAGGTCGTCAAACGCATCATGCAGTCCTCGGACTACTTCCATACGGTCTCCGAGAACGACCCGCAGCCGGACCTCATCAAGGCCATCATCGACGAGAACATCAAGGCAGTGGACGGCAGCCGCGTCAGGCTGCGCCTGCTGGACGACGTGCAGGTCGGCAGCCTCACTATGCCGAAGGGCAGCTACCTCTACGCTGAGATGAGCGGCTTCTCCGGACAGCGTGTGAAGGGGACGGTGAAGAGCGTCCTCCTGTACGACGAGATCGTCAAGGTGAGCCTGTCCCTCTACGACACGGACGGGCTGGAGGGACTCTACGTCCCGAGGAGCGCCTTCAGCGAGACGACGAAGGACGTGGCCAACGGCGCAGTGAGCAGCAACATGACCATCAACCAGGGCAGCTACAACAACAGCCTCTCGCAGTGGGGCATGCAGGCCATCCAGAACGCCTACCAGCGAACCACGAGCGCCGTCGGGAAGGCTATCCGGCGCAACAGCGCCACGCTGAAATACGGCACCTTCGTGTACCTCGTAAACGGCCGTGAAACCAGAACAGAATAAACCATATCGATATGAGAATGAAGTATTTCATCGCAATAGCCTTGAGCGTCGCTTCAGGTTTTGCACTGCGGGCCCAGGAGACCATCCGGGAGATGGAGCTGCTGACCGTGAACGACCAGATCACCACCGTCATCACCGCCACGGAGCCGGTTCGTTTCGTGGACATCTCCACGGACCGGGTGGCCGGTGACCAGCCCCTTTCCAACACCGTCCGCCTCAAGCCCAAGGAGGGCGCCGAGGTCAACGAGGACGGCGACATCCTCGCCGTCGTCACCGTCATCACCGAGCGTTACAGGGTGCAGTACGCGCTCGTCTACACGACGCGTCCGCAGGAGGCCGTGACGGACAAGGCGGTCCTCCTGTCGGAGACCGTGCCTTACAACAACCCGGCGGTGTCCCTATCGACGGAGGACATGACGAGAATGGCCCGCAGGATCTGGACCGCCAAGGCGAAATACCGCAACGTCGGGACCAGGAAGAACCATCTGGAGATCCGGCTGAACAACATCTACACGGCTGGCGAGTGGTTCTTCATCGACTTCAGCGTGGAGAACCGCACGAACATCCGTTTCGACATCGACCAGATCCGCTTCAAGGTCGAGGACAAGCGCAGGTCCAGGGCGACGAACAGCCAGAGCGTCGAGCTCTCCCCCGCTCTCCTGCTTGAGCAGGGGACGACCTTCAACCGGGGCTACAGGAACGTCGCCGTCCTGAAGAAACTCACGTTCCCCAACGACAAGGTACTGACCATAGAGATGTCCGAGAAGCAGGTCAGCGGCCGCACCATCACCCTCGAGATCGACTACGAGGATGTGCTGCGGGCCGATTCGTTCGACCACGGACTGCTGGAGGAAGACTAGCCATGAGAAGAATCCTGACACTCATCATCGCCCTGACGGCCTGCGTCACTGCGGCCCTGGCCCAGAACAACTGGGACAGGATCGGTGTCGGCGCGGGCGTCGGCTACTCCCCGAGGGCGGATGCCGTCCTCTTCTGGGAGCACGAGACGAAGTACCACAACGCCTGGGAGGTCTTCCTGGCCGGGTCGCTGGGTCTTGACAACCGGAACGGAAACCTCTGGAAGGACAACACAAAGGCCTGGGGCGCGGGCGCTGCCTGGAAGCCCTGCGTGGTCCGTTCCCGGAACAACTGCGGGTCCCTCAGGCTGGCCGCCGTGCTCGGCGCGGCTCCGAGGGAGTTCAGCGCCTCCCTTGGAGCGGGATACCAGCACAGCTGGGTCCTACGGGGCGGATGGCAGCTCTACTGGCAGGGCGGAGTGGCGCTGACGCTGCCCAAAAGGGGCGACCTCTTCGGCGTCTCGACGGGCTTCGGCGTGAAGATGCCCGTCCGTGACAGGATGCGCCGGTAGGGATGCTGCTGACTGCGATCATACTCATCATTCTGAGATACAGAAAGGGAAATGGAGGAAAGTAGGGACCTCATAGTCGGATACAAGATCTTCAGGAGCCTCGTCTACGTGTCGCTGCTCGTGGAGTTCTTCCTCTATGCCGTCGATCCCGCCGTGCTGGGTTTCTGGGGAGGCATCCCCGCGGACATCCACGCCCGGATGAAGCGGTGGTTCATCTACCAGGACGGCAACCTCATCTGGAGCAAGGTCGCAACGCTCCTTCTCATCTGCGTCACCAGCATCGGCACCAGGAACAAGAAGCAGCTGGAGTTCGATGCCAGGAAGATGGTCCTCTATCCGCTGGTGTCAGGGATAGCAGTCGTCGTGCTTTCCGTCTGGCTCTTCGGCCGTCCGATCGGACCGCACTTCTACTCCGTCAGGCTGAACCTGTGGCTGTACATGGCCGCCTCGGTCGTCGGCACGGTGCTGGTCCACATCTCCCTGGACAACATCTCGAAGTTCCTCAAGGAGGGACTGCTGAAGGACCGTTTCAACTTCGAGAACGAGTCCTTCGTGCAGTGCGAGGAGAAGATCGAGAACGACTACAGCGTCAACATCCCGATGCGCTACTACTATAAGGGCAAGTTCCGCCACGGCTGGGTGAACATCGTGAACCCGTTCCGCGGCACCTGGGTCGTCGGTACGCCGGGATCCGGCAAGACCTTCTCCATCATCGAGCCGTTCATTCGGCAGCACAGCGCCAAGGGCTTCGCGATGGTGGTGTATGACTACAAGTTCCCCACCCTCGCCCGGATGCTGTACTACCACTACCGGCTGAACAGGCAGCGCGGCAAGCTCCCGCCGGGATGCCAGTTCAACGTCATCAACTTCGTCGACGTCGAGTACTCCAGGAGGGTCAACCCGATCCAGCTGAAGTATATCAACAACCTCGCGGCGGCGAGCGAGACCGCCGAGACCCTGCTGGACTCCCTTCAGAAGGGCAAGAAGGAAGGGGGCGGCGGCTCGGACCAGTTCTTCCAGACCTCGGCCGTGAACTTCCTCGCGGCCTGCATCTTCTTTTTCTGCAACTGGAACAAGATGCCCTACGATCGTGAAGGCAAGCCTCTCAATCCGGAGTACGCGGTCGACCGGCAGACCGGTCAGAAGCGGCTCACCGGCAGGGTCACGGACGCCGACGGGCTCCCCGTCGAGCCCGCCTACTGGCTGGGCCGGTATTCGGATATGCCGCATATCCTGTCGTTCCTGAACCAGGACTACCAGACGATCTTCGACGTCCTCCAGACCGACCCTGAGGTCCTGCCGTTGCTCGGACCGTTCCAGACCGCCCTGAAGAACAAGGCGATGGAGCAGCTCGAAGGTATGATCGGTACGCTCCGCGTCTACACCTCCCGTCTCGCCACGAAGGAGTCCTACTGGATCTTCCACAAGGACGGCGACGACTTCGACCTGAAGGTGAGCGACCCGAAGAACCCCAGCTACCTCCTGATCGCCAACGACCCGGAGATGGAGAGCATCATCGGCGCGCTGAACGCGCTGATCCTGAACCGTCTCGTCACCCGCGTGAACACCGGCCAGGGCAAAAATGTCCCCGTGAGCATCATAGTGGACGAGCTGCCCACGCTCTATTTCCACAAGATCGACCGTCTCATCGGCACGGCCCGCAGCAACAAGGTCAGCGTGGCCCTGGGCTTCCAGGAGCTCCCGCAGCTGGAGAGCGACTACGGCAAGGTGGGCATGCAGAAGGTCATCACGACCGTGGGCAACGTGGTCAGCGGATCGGCCCGTGCGAAGGAGACGCTGGAGTGGCTCTCGAACGACATCTTCGGCAAGGTCGTCCAGCTGAAGCGGGGCGTCACCATCGACCGCGACCGCACGTCGATCAACCTCAATGAGAACATGGACAGCATGGTCCCCGCCTCGAAGATCTCAGACCTGCCTACCGGCTGGATCTGCGGCCAGACGGCGAGGGATTTCGTGAAGACGAAGACCGGTAAGGGCGGCTCGATGAACATCCAGGAGAGCGAGGAGTTCCAGACATCGAAGTTCTACTGCAAGACCGACTTCGACATGAAGGAGATCGACGAGGAGAAGAAGCACTACACGGACCTCCCGAAGTTCTACACCTTCCCCTCGAAGGAGGCGAAGGAGCACATCCTCTACGAGAACTTCGTGAACGTCAACAGGGAGGTCGAGCAGATGTGTCTCGACATCACCCAGTTCGCCAAGAAATAGAGGTCGAGTACCATCCTGTAGTACCATTTTGTAAATACTTGCATTTTTCCCAATTATTTCAGCCCAAAAGAGATAAGTCGCTTTGAATAGGCATTTCAAATACATAACTTGTCACTGGAAAACCTTTTAACAGATCATACAAATGGCATTATTTGAATTCACTGAAGACGAGGTCCCGTACGCCATCCTTGGCGAGTACGGGCTCACCCGCGAGATGGTCGAGGACCTTCCGGAGAATCCCTATCAGTACATCCTGAGGGGGCTTCTCTCCCCCGCCCTTCCCATCACGGTCAGGGACGACAGGGGGAACACCGTCAAGGCTCGCACCCGTTTTCGTCTCGTCCGAGGGGACGACGGTACGGTGGACGTCCTTTTCTATCCCCGCCTCATGCACTGCGACCTGGAGAGCTACTCCTCAAAGGAGCAGGACCTCCTGAGGAGGGGCCGTGTCATCCTCAGCCACGCGCCGGACGACAAGGCCAGCAAGTGCTTCGTCCAGGTCGACCCGGACACGAACCAGGTGATGTACATCCCGACGCCGGTTATCGGGAGGAACCTGTTGAACCTCATGGACCACTTCAAGCTCGACAAGGAGGACATCGAGAGGATCCAGCAGGGCCTTCCCATCCCCGTCACCGAGAATGACGAGACCCTCTCCATCGGGCTGGACCTCACGGAGAAGACCGGCATCCGCATCGAGCGAGGCAGCTTCTTCAAGTGGGACGTCGAGCGCGGCGCCCACATGAAACCCTTCAACTTCGGCCTTTACGGCTGCTGGATCAAGGACGCCAGGGGCGACCTCTCCTACGTCCCCGAGGAGGAATACACGGAGGAGATCCTCGCCCAGCAGGGCGATGCTGCCAGATACAACGCAGGAACCATCAAACGATAACGACCATGGAAAAGAAAAGTTCTTACACCGAGGACGAACTGGTGCAGATGTACCAGGACGGAGAGATCACCCTTGCCGAGCTTGTCGTCTTCCATCCTTCGGAATGGGGCGAGGAGTTCGCCCTCTTCCTCGCCCGCCATCCCGAACGCAGCGAGGAGGAGAACGCCCAGGCCTTCCTTGACCTCAAGGACAGTGAGCTGGAGAAGGCGATGGAACGCGGGGACGCTTAGCCACGAAGGAAGCCATGCCTACACGATCCAACGCACTGGGCCACTACATGGGCATCGCACCGGAGCTGCAGGACACGCTCCGGCGCAACGGCATGCAGGCGCGTCTCGTCCGCAGCGACGGGCAGGTGCTTCTGGCCGTCCAGGGGCACGACTCCCCACTGCTCACCTATCCCCTGTCCCGGGACCATCTGATGGCCCTCACGGACGGCGGGACGAACTCGTCGAACCGCAAGGCCTACGACGCCTTCGCGGCCGTCGTGGGCAGGGACTTCGACCTTCCGAAGGACTACGTACACGCCCGCAACGCCAACGGGCGTGTCGTGATGGGCCTGCACGGCTACCGGATCGGCGAGGGCGAATACGGCAGGATGACCAATCCGTACAGGGACCTGTGGGCCCGAAGAAACATGCTCGGCTGGACGCCGCGCGCCCAGGAGGGCTACCACCTGCGCCGCGTGGGAGGCGAACTCCGCTACGGCGGGGCTCCGCTCGTCGCAGACCGTCCGGACGGCAGGATCAAGCCCGGTGAGCTTCAGAACGGCGGCTACGGTTTCTACTACAAGGGGACCCGTGCCGCGCAGGCGCAGCCCGCCGCCCGTTCCGGAGAGGACGTGCTGGCGGAGCTCAGGACCGTCGTTCCGGAGATCCAGGCCCGTCCGGTCACGGATGAGAAGGCCAAACCTTACTCCGAACTCATTACCTCCGACGTCTACTTTTCCAGGGAGAAATGGAACGAGGTCCTCTCCAGCCACGGCATCGTCGTGGACGGGCGGGCCGCGACCCTCACCGTGAAGTCCACCGCCATCAACCGCGACCTGGTCTATGACCTCAGGGAGGATGAGCTGGCGGTGCTGACGGCGGAGTCCCTGAAGGACCATCCCGTCGCCGCCCGTCTCGATGTCATCAACGGTGTCATAGGGAAGGACTATGAGGGGAAGGTCACGGTGGAGATGCTGGAGAGCCGGGAGCCCGTTGGACTCGCGCTCTCCCCCGCCGCCCTGGAGGACATACGCCAGCAGGAGCGGGTACTTCATCCGCAGCCGGCCGTTGCCGAGGACATGTCCTATCTGGTCATGCAGCAGGCGGTTCTCCAGGAACAGGAGGACGAGCGTATGGGTGTCGGCCGCGTCTGGGGCGAGTCCCTCTACGAGATGCAGTCCCGTGAGGGCTGGTTCCGTGAGGGCGCCCACGGCCGCGAGGTCAGCGTCGGCGACATCCGCGTCGAGCCGGTCCGCGACCAGGACCAGCAGTCCGCCAGGGACATGAAGTACAGGATGACGGCCGTCATCAACGGCGAGGAGATCTCGCACGAGATCACCCGCCGCCAGTATGACAAGTTCATGGCCGTGGACGACTACCACCGGATGAAGCTTTTCTCGAAGGTCTTCAGCGAGGTGGATATGAAGCAGCTCCCCCGCGAGCAGCGTGAGGGCGGGCTGAGCATCGGGGCGGCGCTCCTCGCCGCGCTCACCGTCGCCGGTGAGATGACGCGGGGGCCGCGAATGGCCCCGGACCTCTACATGGAGCGCCACGGCGGCGGCCATGTCTATATGAAGCCGGGCGTGGATTCGCCCCAGGACATCGCGAGCCGCGCCTTCGAGGCCGGTCTCAACGCCGCCGAGCACGGCGTAGGATTAGGGAGATAGGATATGGGAAACCTCACTTACGACGACTACAGGCAGCGCCTGACAGTGCAGGACGTCCTCAAGGATGCGGGCTATGTCCGCAACCGGAAGGACGGTATCCGCTATCCGTCGTTCGTCCGCCTGGACGAGCACGGGCAGCGTATCCGCGGTGACAAGTTCATCGTCACGCACGGCGGCCAGTTCTGCTTCCATCCTCCGGTCCAAAGGAACTACAACGTGATTTCGCTCATCAAGGAGCATCCGGAGTTCTTCCCGGAGTACGAGGTCGGCATGAACCTCGACAAGCTTGTCAACAAGGTCTGCTGCCGCCTGCTCAATACGACCTATGAAGAGAAGGAACGCGAGTTAAGAGAACCCGAGCCGGAGGTCAGGCCCTTCCGTCTGGAGGACTACCGGCTGAGCCGTTTCGACAAGGCCGACAGGGAGTCCTGGAAGCCGTTCTATCCCTTCTTCAAGCAGCGTGGGCTCGACCTGCGCACGGAGAAGGCTTTCCGCGACACCTTCGTCA